>CAXMZV010000094.1:0-10334 GCA_964199985.1 Candidatus Ilumatobacter isfjordensis
AGTTGTTCCCGGCCGCGGTGAATGCGAGCGTCGTGTTCTTCTCATACGAGAGGCCGAGGCGGAAGCCGACGACGAACGAGACCCCCCACATCAGTGCGAAGTAGGCGAGGAGGGGCAGGGCAATGCGGGCGACGTCGCCGGGTTGGTTGGTGATGGTTTCGCCTTGAAGGGCGAAGAGGACGACGATGGTGTTCGTGTCTGTTGTCATGCACCCTCCAGCAGTGCCGTCAAGGCGTGTTCGGTGGGGATGCGGCCGGCGACGACGACTTCGTCGTTGACGACGAGGGCGGGGGTGGCCATCACGCCCCATGAGGCGATCTCGCCGGGGTCGGTGATCTTTTCGATGGCGGCGTCGAGGTTGAGTTCGGCGACGGCGTTGCGGGTGAGGGTTTCGAGTTTCTGGCACTTCTTGCATCCGGTGCCAAGAATCTTGATGTCCATGAGCGAAGTCCTTTCAGGGTGGAATGTCAGAGATTGGGGTGGTCATACGACGAGGTTGAAGAGGTAGCCGATGGCGAGGATGCCGGTGGTGACGACGGCGACGTAGGTGGCGATGAGTGGTTTCTTGAGGACGCGTCGCAGCAGGATCATTTCGGGCATGGACAGCGCGATGACGCTCATCATGAAGGCGAGCACGGTGCCCATCGGGAGGCCTTTGTCGTGGAGGGTTTCCACGAGTGGGAGCACGCCGGCTGCGTTGGAGTACAGCGGGACGCCGAGCCCGACGGCGACGACGACTCCCCACAGACCTGATGAGGCGTTGTCGGCGATCCATTGTTCGGGGACCCATCCGTGGATAGCGGCACCGAGTGCGATGCCGACGAGCAGGTAGGGCCAGATCTTGCGGAGGATGGTGCCGACTTCTTCGCGGCCCATGGCGATGCGGTCGTCCCAGCTCAGCCCGGCTGCGGAATCGATGACGTTGCCGTGGAGGCGGGTTTCGAACACGAACGGTTCGACCCATCGTTCGAGTCGCATCTTGCCGAGCACAAAGCCCGAGACGATCGCGATCGTCATGCCGCCGGCGATGTAGAGCAGGGTGATCTTCCAGCCGAAGAGCCCGAGGAGCAGGACGATGGCGACTTCGTTGACGAGGGGGCTGGCGATCAGGAAACTCAAGGTGACGCCGAGTGGGACGCCGGCAGCGACGAAGCCGATGAACGCGGGAACTGCCGAGCAGGAACAGAACGGGGTCGCGACGCCCAACCCGGCGGCCAGGACGTTGCCGACGCCTTCGCGACGCCCGCCCAACAGGGCGCGGGTGCGTTCGACGGACATGAAGCTGCGCAACACGGTCACGACGAAGATCACCCCGGTCAGCAGCAATGCGATCTTGGTGGTGTCGTACAAGAAGAAGTGCACTGCGCCGCCGACGCGGGTTGTTTCGTCGAGACCCGCAACGTCGTAGACGACCCAATCCCACCACGGCAGGTTCACCTGATAGAGAACGAGCCACGCGGCAGCCCCCGCTGCGAGGAGCAGTCGGCGTTGCGGTGCAGAGCGCACGACGCTTTCGTCGAGTACCGGTGCGGTCATGACGCGACCGTTTTGGGTTCGGCTCGTGCGAAGAGCGCCGTCAGTGCGTCGGTGTCGAGTGCGTAGTCGATCCAGCGGCCGCGTTTCGTGCCAGCGATCAAGCCGGCCTCACGCAATACCTTCAGGTGGTGGGAGAGCAATGGTGGCGACACATCGGCGACATCGGAGAGCTCGCATGCGCACCGTGTGCCGACACGGAGTTCGCGCACGATCGCCCAGCGCACTGGGTCACCCAACGCTTTGAACTGTTCAACAAGAATTGAATCGTCCACACCTGCATCGTGACGGCGAAACGTTCGCCGCCGTAGGGCACGAAGTCACGACTTCGCACCGACATGTCTGTGTGGGGCCGTCAGTGGGCATCGGGGCTGAGGTCCAAGCGCCGAAGCAACTGTGCGTTCGCTGCGACGACGATGGTCGAGAGGCTCATCAACGCAGCACCGACCGCAGGTGGCAGGACGAATCCAATCGGCGCGAGCACCCCGGCTGCCAGGGGGATGGCGGCGATGTTATAGCCGGCGGCCCAGACGAGGTTCTGGATCATCTTGCGGTAGCTGGCATGCGACAGCGTGATCACCCCGAGTACCGCACGCGGGTCGGACGACGCGAGGACAACACCGGCGGATTCGATCGCGACGTCGGTGCCCGCACCGATGGCGAGACCAACATCGGCACGTGCGAGCGCCGGAGCATCGTTGACGCCGTCGCCGACCATCGCAACGGTGCGGCCCTGACTCTGCAGGTCCTTGACGGCGGCATCCTTTTCGTCGGGGAGCACTTCGGCGTAGACGTCATCGATACCGAGTTCGGCGGCGACGCTGTCTGCAACAGCTTGGGAGTCGCCGGTGATCATGACAACGCGGATGCCGCGGTCGTGCAAGGCGTCGACGGCGCGCCGTGACTCGGGGCGGATGCCGTCTTCGAGTGCGAACGTCCCGACGATGGCGTCGTCAACAACGAGGTGCAGTACGGCGGCACCGCGGGCCTCCCACCGTTGGATCTTGTCGTCGAGTTCGGCCGGTGGAGTGACGTCGAGTTCTCGGAGCAACGAGGGTCCGCCGATCGCGACCGTCTGTCCATCAATGGTCGCGGAGACGCCGCGGCCAGTCATCGACTGGAAGTCCGAGGCGTCGGCGGCAACCACGCCGGCTTCGTCGGCCTTGCGGACGATCGCTCGGGCGAGCGGGTGTTCTGAGTCCGCTTCGACGCCGGCGGCGAGGGCGAGCATGCGATCCGTGTCGCCGTCGACTGCGGCGAGATCGGCAACGACGTGTTCGCCGGCAGTGAGGGTGCCGGTCTTGTCGAACAGGATGGTGTCGATGGTGCGCATCTTCTCGAGTGCGAGGCGATCCTTGACCAAGATCCCGCTCTGAGCTGCCTTCGCGGTGGACAGCGAGATGACGAGCGGAATCGCAAGCCCGAGCGCGTGCGGGCAAGCAATGATCAGCACGGTCACGGTGCGGATCAGTGCATCATCGGGCTGTCCGAGAGTGAGCCAGACGATGGCGGTGATGACCGCGGCGGTGATCGCAACGTAGAACAACACCGCAGCCGCTCGGTCGGCGAGCGCTTGCGCCTTCGACTTCGAATCCTGGGCGTCGGCAACGAGACGTTGAATGCCGCCGAGCGCGGTGTCGTCGCCGATCGCGGTGACCTCGACGCGGATCGAGTTGTCGGTCGCGACCGACCCGGCGACCACGTTGTCGCCTTTGGTCTTGGCGACCGGGTTGGATTCGCCGGTCAGCATCGATTCATCGACCTCGACAGCACCCTCGACGATGGTTCCGTCGGCCGGGATTCGACTTCCTGAGCGGATCAGCAACCGATCGCCAACCGCCAGGTCGGCGATTGGGACCGTTTCGATGTCGCCGTCGTCGGCAATACGTTCTGCTTCATCGGGGAGGAGCTCTGCGAGCGCAGCAAGCGCGCCTTGGGCTTGGCCGATGGCCTTCATCTCCTGCCAGTGCCCGAGGAGCATGATGACGATGAGCGAGGCGAGCTCCCACCAGAACTCGAGGTCCAGCGCGTTGGTCAGTGAGACGACGGATGACACGAACGCGACGGTGATCGCCAGCGCGATCAGCAGCATCATGCCTGGCCGGCGGTTGCGGGCTTCGTCGAGGCCGCCGGCCAGGAACGGCTTGCCGCCGTAGAAGTAGATGACGGTGCCGAGTACCGGCGCAATCCACTGCGAGCCGGGGAAGGACCAGTCGTAGTTGAACCACTCCTGGACCTGTTCGGAGAAGACCAGCACCGGGATCGCAAGGGCGAGGTTGCGCCAGAACAAGACGCGGAACATGTCGGCGTGGCCGGCATGGCCGCCACCCCCGCCGCCGCCGTGACCCGCGTGTTCGTCGTGGCCACCGGAGCCGCGGGGCGCGTCTCCGTGGACGGCGTGTTCGTCGACGCTCATCGTGGTCTGCCCAGCGGGTGCGGCGTGAGTGGTGTGGGTACTGTGGCCGGTCATGATCGCGACGATAGAGATTCCAGTGAAGGGGAAGGTCAAGTGACGTCGGTCACTGTGCGACGGAAGGCGTGAAGATCCGAGAGTTCGCTGACACTGCTGGCGTGACGACCAAGCCGATCCCGTACTTCGGGTACCTCAATCTCATTGCAACCTGCATCTAAATAGATGTAGGTTGCAACTATGTTGCAGTTGCAGAGTGAACAGCTCGCTGAGGACTTCGTCGGGCTCATCCATGCCTTCGGCGTGGTTCGCAGCGACACCACGCCATGTGGTCAACCCATGTCGGTGTCGACCGCGCACGCCCTGTGCGAACTTGCAACTGGTCCCGCGCTCAACCAGCGCGAGTTGGCGACGCGACTTGGCCTGACGGCGAGCACCGTGAGCCGCCTCGTCGACCAGCTCGTCGAGAAAGGCTGGGCGGAGCGTTGCGTTGACCCTGACAGCGCCGACACCCGAATTCGACTCGTCGTACTCACATCAGACGGGGAGCGAATCGCTGGCCAGGTGTTGGCGGCACGCGCTCAACGATTCGCTCGCCTCCTCGACGCCGTACCCTCAGACAAGCAATCCACGGTCCTCGAAGCCCTCCAACTCCTGAAAGCAGCAACCGATGTACTCGACTCATCGTGCGATCGCCTCCCTCCTGGTCGCCGTGGCGATGATCGCGTTCACCGCATGCGGAAGCGACGACCCGAGCCTCGCTGAACGGCAGCAAACCGTCGCGGAAGCGGGAGCGGAAGTGATGCCGTTCAACCTCGACGCAACCACCCACATCTTCACCGACACCGTGACCGGGGGCGTCCAAGATGTTGTGGCCGACGACCAGACCGACGAGGCCAACATCGAGCTGATCCGCCGACATCTCGACGACGAGGCCGCCAAGTTCGAACTCGGCGACTTCTCGGACCCCGAAGCGATCCACGGAGCAGCGATGCCTGGGCTCTCCACCCTCAAGGAGCGGTTCGACGAGATCTCCGTCGAATTGATCGAGACTGACGCGGGCGCAACCATCAGGTACGAGACCAACGACGCCGAAGTTGTTCAAGCAATCCACGACTGGTTCGCCGCGCAGTCGAGCGACCACGGCGATCACGCCGAGCATGGCTCGTTGTGACGACCCCACAATGCTGGCAGTGCCGGTCCTCTTCAATCTGCGGGCGAGACCTCGCACTTGTCCTTGGACGCGTGCAAGTCGCTTGAGGTGGTCATCGCGGTCCAGCGAGTAGCCGGGCACGGCACTGGGTTTCGTTTCCTTGTCCAGTGCCGACGCCGACGATCAGGCGGCGCGGTGTGGCTGACGGGAATGGCTATCGGAGTTCGCTGACGCGTTCGCGGTACTCGTCGGTCGACAGTTCACCTTTGGCGAAGCGCTCAGCAAGGATCTCCCTCGCGCGATCGGTCGGGTCGTGCGGCGGAACGCTGGCGGAATTGGCGCGGGCGAGCCACACGATGAGGGCGACGAAGCCCGCCATCATGGCGACTCCCCACAGCCACATCCAGCCACCGCCCCAACCGTTCATGTGATCCCAGTCGTTGGACTGAGCGAAGAATTCGGTGAGCAACACTTGTTCCTCCTCGGAGGTTCGTTCTGAGTTCACGTGATCGCGCACTCTCTGACATCCACGATGACGAACTCCTGCGTCGGCGGGCAGGGTCGGGAGTCCTCACCTCTACCCACTCTCCCTTGGACGTCGCCGTGGCACGGCGCCTCGGCCCGAAGATCGACGGCGTCAGCGGGTTGGGGTCGTCGATCCGGACCGACGCCAGCGGCACCGGGTTGGCCGGATCGTCGACGTTGTAGATCTCGAACCCACCTGGACCACCGGCACAGGACTCATTCGAATGCACGAGTACCGCGCCCGAGTTCATGCCGTCGACGCGAACGTCGTTGGTGCGACTTCCCGTTGGGGATTGGATCACGTCGACGAACGTCGGCTTGTTTTTGTTGTGGACGTCCCAGACCCAGATACCGGCGTCGGGATCACCGCCGCAGGGCCCGTTGAACGTGCCGGTGTACGCATACCCGTCGTCGGCCCAGATGTCCGTCGTGGCATCGCCGACGTTTCGTTCGCCGCGGCCGACGACGTCGAGATTCTTGGTCACTTGGGCGAACGGCCCGCTTGAGACGACGTTGGAATTGTTGTCCGACGCCTCGAGGCCGGCGGACAGGTCGACGGGCAAGGACAGTTCGTCTTCATCGAGACCGTCGTCGAGCTCGTCGTGCGCAGACAAAGGTCCAGCAGTGAGGGCTCCGGCGGCAAGGCCGACCGCAGCGAGCAGCCCGAGGGACGCTCGTCGAGAAGGTGACCGCCATGGCGCCGTCCAATGGGAAAACCGGTCGACGACAAAAGGTCGTAGTGGAACGGCGAAGATTCCAGCTGGCAGCAAGGTCGAGTGGACCTGGCCTCGATATGTTGACGACATGCAGATCGGGGAACTCGCCAACACCGCAGGGGTCACCACCAAGACCATCCGCTACTACGAGTCGATTGGCGTGCTTGACGAACCGGCCCGAACTGGATCGGGGTACCGCTCCTACGGGCCCGGCGCGATCGAACGCCTGGATTTCGTCAAACAGGCACAGGTGTCGGGGCTCGCGCTCGCTGAGATCAAGTCGATCCTCGAGATCAAGGACCAGGGTGGCCAGACGTGTGAGCACACCACGTCACTGCTGCGCCGGCATCTCGAAGAACTCGATGCGAAGATCGTGGAACTTCAAGCGGCGCGAGTTGAACTGCGAGCGATGTACGAGCGTGCCGGTGCACTCGATCCCGCCGCGTGCATCGACGCGAACCGCTGCCAGATCATCACTGCTGAGTGACCCGCCATCGTGTGTGACCAACGTCGCTTGACCTTGCCCTGGACTGGAAGGCGTACGGTAATCTCATGACCGATCAGCTCATCGTCCGTGAACGGACTCTCGACCTCGATGTCGACGGAATGACGTGCGGCTCGTGTGCGGCGCGGATCCAGAAAACCCTCGCCAAGCAACCCGGCGTGACCAATGCCGAGGTGAACTACGCGACCGGACGGGCTCGTCTGTCCGTCGATGACACTGCGGATCTCGTTGCCCTGCAGACGGCCGTCGAGAAGGCCGGCTACACGCTCAACGCTCCCGCACCAATCGCATCCCCGGCGGGAGAGTTCGCCGTTGGCGGAATGACGTGTGGGTCATGCGCCGCACGGATCCAGAAGGTCCTCCAACGTCAGCCCGGAATCGCCGACGCGGAGGTCAACTACGCGACGGGCCGAGCGGTCGTCACCCCCATTCCAGGCGAATCCGTCGACGCAGCGCTCCTCGTCGACGTCGTCGCGAAGGCCGGCTACGAACTCACCGACATTGCCCCCGACGAGACCGCAACGGGGCCGACCGAGGCCGAACGCGCCGACCAAGCCGACCTCGATGAGGCAAAGCATCAAGCGATGTGGCTGCGACGAGCCATCATCTCGGCACCGATCGCTGCATTCATGGTGTCGACCATGCTGTACCACGACCTCGCCATGGAGAACACCGGGCTGCGCTGGTTGCAGTTCGCGCTCGCGATCCCGGTCCAGTTCTACGTCGGTTGGCCGATCCTCGTCGGCGCAGCCCAACGAGCCCGCCACCTGACGGCGAACATGGACACGCTCATCGCCATGGGCACGCTCTCGGCGTTCACGTTCTCGACCTATCAATTGTTCACCGGCGGGATGGAGCTGTACTTCGAAGCCGCCGTGGTGATCATGTTCTTCATCACACTCGGCCGATACCTCGAAGCCCGCGCCAAGGGCCGCGCCGGCAAAGCCTTGCGAGCACTCGTCGAACTCGGAGCAAAGGAAGCACGCCTCGTGCGCAACGGCGTCGAGGAGATGGTGCCGGTTGAGTCCGTGCAGGTCGGCGACCTGATCAAGATCCGCCCCGGTGAGAAAGTGCCCGTCGACGGCGAAGTCACCGATGGTTCGAGCGCAGTCGACGAATCGATGCTGACCGGCGAATCGCTGCCCGTCGACAAAGCCATCGGAGACACCGTCGCGGGCGCAACCGTCAACACCTCCGGAGTTCTCACCGTCCGGGCGACGGCTATCGGCGCCGAGACCGCGCTCGCACAGATCGTCAAGCTCGTCGAAGACGCCCAGACCGGCAAGTCCGGCGCGCAGCGGCTGGCGGACCGGATCTCGGCCATCTTCGTCCCGGTCGTGATGTCGATCTCGTTGCTCACGTTCCTCGGTTGGACCGTCATCGGCGGCAGCGTCAGCGACGGGGTCTACGCCGCAGTCGCGGTGCTCATCATCGCCTGCCCCTGCGCACTGGGGTTGGCGACGCCGATGGCAATCATGGTCGGCACCGGCCGCGGCGCCCAGCTCGGCATCCTCATCAAGTCCGTCGAAGTTCTCGAACGGACCCGACGCATTACCACGGTGGTGTTCGACAAGACCGGCACGCTCACCGAAGGCGCCATGTCGGTCACCGACGTCGTCGCTGCGGGCGGAACGAGCGACGCCGAACTCCTCGCCAAAGCTGGCGCGGTCGAGGCCGACAGCGAGCATCCGATCGGTCAGGCCATTGCCGAGGCCGCACGCGAATCACGCGGCTCGCTCGACACGGTCGCCGAGTTCGAAACCATCGTCGGCCACGGCATCCGTGCCGACGTCGACGGCACCACGGTCTGGGTCGGCCGTCGCGAACTCGCAGTGCAAGCATCGCTCGAACTTCCCGCGTGGCTCGACCGCGAAGCGGTGAAGCTGGAGAACAAAGGCCGGACCGCCGTGTTCGCCGGGTGGGACGGCGAGGTCCGCGGGGTCATCGCCGTGGCCGACACCCTCAAGCCATCAGCAATCGAAACCGTGCGGCAACTCCACGAGCTCGACCTGACCGTCGCCATGATCACCGGCGACAACGCACGCACAGCGCAGTCGATCGCCGATGCCGTCGGCATCGACCGGGTGATTGCAGAGGTGCTCCCCGAGGACAAGCAGAACGAGGTCCAACGCTTGCAAGAGGCCGGCGAGGTTGTCGCGATGGTCGGCGACGGCGTCAACGACGCCCCCGCACTCGTCCAAGCCGACCTCGGCATCGCCATCGGCACCGGCACCGACGTCGCTATCGAGTCGAGCGACCTCACGCTGATGCGAGGTGACGTCTCCGGAGTTGTCACGGCGATCGAACTGTCTCGGCGCACCTACCGCACCATTGTCCAGAACCTGTTCTGGGCTTTCGGCTACAACACCGTCGCGATCCCGCTCGCCGTCTCCGGGCTGCTCAGCCCACTCATCGCTGGCGCGGCGATGGCGTTCTCGTCGATCAGCGTCGTCCTCAACAGCATCCGGCTTCGACGCTTCGCGCCGGCGGATTTGCAGCCGTCCCAATCAACCGACAGTCAATCCACCGCAACACGCACGGCTGTTGCGGCCTGACCCCCACCAATCGACCACCACAATTCTCAGGAGATCTCCATGACCGATTCAGCAGCGACCACCTACTCCGTACCGGAGATCTCATGTGGGCATTGCAAGTCCACGATCGAAGCTGCGGTGCAAGGTCTCGGTGACATCAAGCGCGTCGAGGTCGACATCGACGCCAAGACCGTCACCGTCGAAGGAGGAGATCGCGACGCCATCGTCGCCGTCATCGAAGACGCCGGCTACGACGTCGTACGTTGATGAACCGAGCATTCACCGTTGCGATCGTTGGCGCGACGCTCGTGGCCTTGACAGCGTGCGGCTCCGATACTGAGCCAGCGTTGGGTGTCCCGGCAACGAATGCCCCGCTGTCGGTCGAGAACACTGGGTCCGAGTTCTGCACCACGTTCGCAGCGCTCGATTCCAGCAACGTCTTCCTGCACGCTGGCGAAGACACGATCCGCCCTGGACTCGAACTGCAGATCGAACAGATCGAAGCACTGCGAGCAACGCTTCCTCCCGAGCTTGCCGACGGCGAACAAGCCCTCGACACGCGTCGTGCCGCAATCCAGGCGACACTTGACATCTACGCGGCCAATGGCTTCGACGTCGATGCGGTGAGTGTCGACCCAACCTTCAACGACGTGTCTGAAATCATCGGAGCATCACTGCAAGCGGACGTGGTCAACGCGACCGGCGACACGCGCGCATACTGCGGCATCGAACTCTGAACCGGAAGTTGATCAGTCGTCAGCGTCGACGCTCGGTGATTCGATCCAATCACCGAGGATCAGCCCGCCGGGATGGTGGATGTTGATGGTCCCGCTAAGGGAAGTGTCGTCGAGGTCGTTGTCGTCGTTGTTGGCGCAGCCACGGCCGTTGTTGTTGATGTTGTTGGGGCAATCGTGGTCGTCGTGGTGCTGGTGGTCGTCGGCGGGATCCAGTCAGGGTC
>CAXMZV010000095.1:0-10306 GCA_964199985.1 Candidatus Ilumatobacter isfjordensis
GCCATGGAGCAAGGCGACAGCGACGCTTCGACCGACGAACTCGGCGACCTGTTGTTCGCTGTTGTCAACGTGGCTCGCCACCTTGGCATCGACGCCGAGCTGGCCCTGCGAGCGGCCAGCGACAAGTTCCGGTCGCGCTTCGAATCGGTCGAACTGTTGGCGGCGCAACGGTCGATCGATCTACACGCGAGCGATCTCGAGATTCTTGACAGACTCTGGGACGAAGCCAAGCAGATCGTCACCAACCGACGCACCTGAAGGACAGGCTCACATCATCACGGTCAGGCGGACTCCATGTCCGTTTTCAACCCAAGGTACAACGCACTGGCGGCCACGGAGATCTAGGAATCGAGCAGGTTGTCGATGTCCGGGGAGCCCTCGGGACCGGGCGCAGGCTGCGCGGCGAGGGCACCGAGCGTTTGCTCCCACTCGGTACGCCAGCGGCGCCACCGCAGGTCGATCACTTCGTCGAACACGGTGATGGCTCGCCAAGTCGAGAGCGCAAACACGAACATCGGCATTGCGTACGCGACACCGACTTGCACGAGTCGTTCCGATGGCTCGAGTCCGTCGTCCGCGAGCAGGTCGCCGAGCCCGACGGACACCGCGAGGAGACCGAAGACGCCGGCCAGCAATGGCGCAAAGAACCAGCCGAGCATCGCCTGACGGGGCGCACCGACACGAGAGGCCTGCCGCATGTGGTATCTGAACGGCAGCCAGAGCAGCAAGAAAGCGACGAACACGGTGGCGACCATGATCGCCACCGCAGCAAGATCCTCGGAGTCATTCAGCCGAACTTCGAGCCGACGCGCCACGGCGAGTGCTCCGAAGGGCGCGACGGCCGCCACCATCCACAGGACGACTGCCATCGAACCGCTCGCGCGCTTCTGATATCGCGAAGGGGGCACGATTCGTCCCGCATTCCCCATCGCCAGAAAGCTCCAAAGCACGAGCAATACGCCAGCGAGTATGTGTGCACCCCAGACCGCTGTCGACGTTGCGACATCGCCGGGCACACCCTGGTACTCGGTCCAGAGCGTGACGCCCATTGCGCCGAGCAGCGAGAGGAGCACGGCCGAGCGGAGCCACCACGTGGGGACCAGCACGGGAGGCGGGTCCGACCGAAGCGGCGCAAAGTCTGAGGCCTCGTCGCTCGTCTGCGATGTGGCCGACATCGCCAGCGGTGAGACGGCAGCAACGGGGTGACCACCACCGTCAACGAAGTCGATCGGCGACGTCGTCTCAAGCGGCGGAATCAGTGGCGGACCAGTCGGACGCGACGGCATGGCCGGGCCGTCCATGCCGCCCATCGGCAACTGCGGGATCCCAGGAAGCCGTGGGCCAGACGAGACGTCGCTGTCGACGTCCCCATTCAGGCGTGGCGGAAGAGGTTGCTGATCGACCGGCAATTGGTCGAGCGGAGGCTCGACCGACGGCGGCGGTTCTTCGAACATGTCCGAATCGGTCACGGGTCAACCGCTCGACTGGCCTCGGGTTGGCTCATTCGCGACGATGCCACGGATCCAGATCGCTTCATCTCGGTCGGCTGACCCTTCGCAACGAGCGTGTTGTGGCGCAGTGTCACTTGGCTCGTCGTATCGGTGAGTGCACGCATCGCACCAGCCGCCGCGAACATCGCGAGGAACTGCAACAGTGCGCCGATTGCCAGGTATCCGGCGAGTCGAGCAACTTCGGTTGACTCCACTGAGGCATCGGCGGTCGACAAACCGCCGAGGCCCTGCACGTGCACCAGCAGCACCACACCCACGGCCCACGAGATGCGGAGCAGTTGGCGTCGAGCGCCGATCGAGCCGGCGCCGCGATACAGCAGGAAGACGGGGATGGCCAAGAAGAACGCCTGAGCTGCGAATCCCATGATCACCTCGGCGATCGATCCGTCGGCAACGAATCGGTCACCCATGACCCAGACACCGGCTGCAGCGAAGGGCCACGCCGCAGCGGCGAGGATGGGATTTCGTCGCCGCATTGAGGCAAGACGGACATTGGTGATGGCGAGAAACGACCAGAGAGCGGTGATGGCCAGTAGGCCGAGGGCAATGTTGCGTTCAAGCGAATGGAGCAGCGACACGAGATCCCAGGCCTGATCACTCTGTGCCGGCAACAGAATGCCATCCCGTGTCTCCTGCCAGAACAGGAACACCGCCAGGGCGCCGATGAGACTAAGCAGGCCGAGGCCGGCGAGAAGAGCGGAGATGGCGACACCGAGGACATTCGTTCCGGGCAGTTGATTGATGTAGCCCTGCTGACGCAGCGCCTTGTGGTTGGGTCCGCCGTCGGCCGACAACGAGGGGTACCTGCTGCGACGCGTCGACACTCCCGGCTTCACACCGAGCCGACGATCAAAGGCGCGCCCGATGTCCGTTTCAACAGCGGCGGCAGCACGCCAGCCAAGCGCCACGACCACGATGGCCGGCACGAGCGCTGCCACGCCGATCACCCATGCGGGCGCGAGGCCTTCGACGTCGTCACCAAACGCTCCGCCGACGCGGAGGCCGGCAACCATGGCGACACCAACGACGGCGAGCACGACGGGCACCCAAATCCATTCGGCGAATCGAATGCCTCGACCGCCCACCTTGCGGACCACGCCACTCACGTACGTGACCGGCGAATACATCAGTGGGAGCGCGAGGACGATGGCGGCGAGCGCAAGCATCAGCGGGAACGACGACTCAGTTCCCTCAGACGGCGTGTTGAGTCGAGCGGAGAGGTAGGTCACCGCAGCAGCTGTGCCTGCGATGAAGACCATCGGGACCAACCAGGTCATGGCCGCGTGGCCCGGATCTGGGAGCTCTTGCGTGCGCGCCGGGTCCATGAGGCGTCGAGCGTTCTTGGTGACGACCCACGTCCACCCGATCACACCGGCTGCGGCGATCGCCGCGACGAGCATCGACAGCATCGACAGCGATGCGAGACGGTCTTGCCCGTCAATGACACGGGCGGCCTGCCACGCAGACAACAGCAGCGCTGCCGCTGTGCCACCGACTCCAAGCACGCGAATCGGCAGCATGGGAAGGCGAGTGGGCCGCTCCGTCCCGGCCGGTGCCGCGGGGACTGACGTCGCGGCCGCCGTACCGGAGGATCGTGGCTGTCCGGGGAGGCTCAGCCCAGCGTCGGCCGGCGGATTGACGCGAATTTCCGGTTGCGCCGGAGCGGGAACAACACCGGCGGTCGGCGCGGGCGACGGGTCGATGGTGGGCGCCCCGATCGGAGCAGCCACCGAGGGTGCGATGGGAGGCGGCGGAGGCGGCGGAGGCGGCGGGGCAGCAGGTGCCGGCGCGGTTGCAGGTGCTGGCGACGGCGCAACTGAAGCGGCGGCCGGGGCAGGCGGCGCGGCCGGGGCAGCGGCGTTACGCAGCGCGGCCTCAAGCAGCGAGACGGAGCCGAGCGGTGGGTGAACAGCGGGCGGTGGCGGCTCCATCGAGGCGGCACTGCCCCCCAGGGGAATCATGTCGAAGATGACAGGCGCGCCACCGTTCTGAGGCGGTTCTGCCTGCAGGCGCGAGTCGTTCGGTTCCATGAATATCCATCGGCAGCGCCGCCCGAGGCCTTGAGGATTTCTTTCCGAATCGCCATCCAGGACACGCGGCATTGCAACCGAGCGGGCAGACTCGACGGGTGCGGCTCCAACTCGCCAACCCCTCAGACCATCCGTTGATCAGCGGCTTGCCATTCACCGAACGCCTGACCGACTGGTCATTGCCGCGCATGCATGGCGTGCTCGGACTCCATCGCCATGTCGTCCGTCTGATCGAACTCGGCGATGTCAGCTACGTCATCAAAGAGCTGCCCAACCATCTCGTCGAGCGGGAGTATCGGCTCCTGCATCAGCTGGAAGACGATGGCCTGCCCACAGCTGAGGTCGTGGCCGCCGTCACCGGCAAGGCCGACCACGTCGACGGCATGCTGATCACTCGTCACCTCGACTACGCGATTCCTTACCGCACACTGCTGTCCGGTCGAGGTCTCACCATCCCGTACCTCGGCGAACGTGTGCTCGACGCGATGGCCGGTCTGCTCGTGCGCCTCCATTTGGCCGGCTACTTCTGGGGAGACTGCTCGCTGTCCAACACGCTGTTTCGACGCGACGCGGGTGCCTTGTCGGCCTACGTGATCGACATGGAAACAGGCGAGCACTACGACACGCTGAGCGACGGTCAACGCACGTTCGACCTCCAGATCGCCACCGAGAACTTCGCTGGCGGTCTCCTCGACCTGCAGGCCGGCGGCCGTCTCGCTGCGGACATCGACCCGTGGGAAACAACGCAGCTCCTCGAGGAGCGGTACTCGAATCTGTGGAACGAACTCACCGCTCCGGCCGACTTCGCAGTCGACGAGACGTACCGGATCGACCAGCGTCTCGAGCGCTTGCACGATCTGGGGTTCGACGTCGAGGAGCTGGACATCGTCGGCGATCCGGCCGGCGGTCAGTTGCGGTACATCCCGCGTGTCGTCGAACACGGCTACCACAGCCAACGGCTGAAGAATCTCACCGGACTGGAGACGACCGAGAACCAAGCCCGCCGCCTCCTCGGCGACATCCGTGCGTTCGGTGCCGAGCTCCATCATCGCCGCGCGGTCGAGTCAGTCAGCACCGGTGTTGCGCTGCGGTCGCTTCCAGAGAACGTCATCGCCGTGCGCTGGCTCGATCAGCAGTTCGAACCGTTGATCGCCCGCGTTCCCCCGTCCATGTTCGCCAAGCTCGAGGCAGCCGAGCTGTATCACCAACTGCTCGAGCACCGCTGGTTCCTGTCGGAGCAGCGCGGCGCAGACGTATCGCTCCAAGCTGCACTCGACTCCTACATCCCCGATGTTCTGGTCGACGCCCCCGACGAAATCGTGAGCGTCACCAACGATGAAGCCAGCGCTGAACAGCAGAGCATCAGCTTGCTCGACGACATCTGAAGCAGCTGCAGGAACCACAACGTTCGAACACTTCCCAACAGGTTCAGCGGCACTCGTCCCGGCGCTCTACGCTGGACCTCAGTATGAGTGAGATTCACAACATCCTTGGCCGCGAAATCCTTGACTCACGGGGCAACCCCACCGTTGAAGTCGAAGTCAGACTCGACTCGGGCGCCATCGGTCGCGCCGCAGTCCCCTCCGGCGCCTCGACCGGCGAACACGAGGCCGTCGAGCTCCGCGATGGCGGCGACCGCTACATGGGTAAGGGCGTCTCGAACGCTGTCGGCTTCGTCAACACCGAGATCGCTGATGCGCTCGATGGTTTCGACGCGCTCGATCAGCGGATCATCGACCAGGTCATGCTCGATCTCGACGGCACGGACAACAAGGCCCGTTTCGGCGCCAATGCCATTCTCGGCACCAGCCTCGCCGTGGCCAAGGCCGCAGCAGTCGAACTCGGCATGCCGCTGTACGCCTACATCGGCGGCCCGAACGCCCATGTCCTGCCGGTTCCGATGATGAACGTCATCAATGGCGGCAGCCATGCCGACAACTCGATCGACTTCCAGGAGTTCATGGTGATGCCCGTCGGCGCGCCGAGCTTCTCCGAAGCTCTGCGGTGGGGCACCGAGACGTACCACGTCCTCAAGCAGGTGCTCCACGATCGCGGGTTGTCCACTGCGGTCGGCGACGAAGGTGGGTTCGCTCCGAACCTGTCGTCCAACGAAGAAGCGATCACCACCTTGCTCGAAGCCATCGAGAAGGCCGGCTTCACGCCCGGCGAGGACATCTCGATCGCACTCGACCCGGCCGTGTCAGAGATCTTCGAAGACGGCGCCTACCACCTCACCCACGAAGGCAAAGTCCTCTCCCCCGACGAGATGGCCGGCTACTGGACCGAGATGGTCGACAAGTACCCGATCGTCTCGCTCGAGGACGCCATGGACGAGAACGACTGGGACGGCTGGGCCAAGCTCACCGCCTCGGTCGGTCACAAGACCCAGCTCGTCGGCGACGACCTCTTCGTCACCAACTCGATTCGCCTGCAACGTGGCATCGACTCCGACGTGGCCAACTCCATCCTGATCAAGGTCAACCAGATCGGTTCGCTCACCGAGACGCTCGACACGGTCGGCCTCGCCACGCGCCACGGCTACACCTCGGTGATGAGTCACCGTTCTGGTGAGACCGAAGACGCAACGATCGCCGACCTCGCCGTTGCCACCAACTGCGGCCAGATCAAAACCGGTGCACCATGCCGCTCGGATCGTGTGGCGAAGTACAACCAGTTGCTCCGCATCGAGGCACAACTCGGCGAAGCCGCCGCCTACCGCGGGAAGAGCGCCCTCGCTCCCCTGCGCTGAACGGTCATCCCTCCCTCGTTATGGCGCGGTTTGAAGACATCGGTGAACAAGACGGCTGGCGCTGTTGGATCTGTGACGAACCCGTCGATGCAACGATGTCAGTCAACGACGACCGTGGTCCCAGCGTCGACGCTCGGATGACCGATCGCAAGGCCAAGAAGAAAGGCAAGGGGAAGTCGAGGGGCTCCACCGACCTGCACGAACGTTTAGCGCACCGCGGTTGCAACACCGGCAAGGGAAACGTCGAGGCGGTCATCCCCTGGAACCCCGACCTGTTCGTCATCGACCCCGTTGCCATCATTCAGACCGTCGATCGGCTCGCGAACAAGGGCGGCCGTGAGATCTTCTGTCGCTGTCCGAGTCCGCAGGACGCCGACCACACTGCAACCTGGTTGATCGACCGGATCAGTCGGCTCGAACCCGGGCTGGAGTTGTCGAGCGACATACAAGAAGGCGGCGGACAGTACCTCGTCGCCTTGCGCGCCTGAGCCTGCTGATCGTTCGCTCCGCGTCCTGACCTAGGTTCGGGCGATGGACTACGCCGACGCTGTTGCTTCGTTCTCGACACCACTGCCCACTCCGCTCCCCACGCCAGCGCCGACCGTCGATGCGTCTGCTGCACGGCGGTTGCGCGACGCCATCGAGCCGATTGCGATGCACTCGATCTGGTCGAAGGCGACCAACGAACGGCTGGCCGGCCTCGGCCTGAACTTCATCACCAGCTACGTCTGGGGTCGCGCCGCCTCGCTCGGCGAGCCCGAGCCGGGCGTCGTGGTCTCATCGTTTGCGGTGTTCCAGCCCGACATGATTGCTGCTGCTTACGAGGGTGGCCGCGCCGTCGTGGCCCGCGATGTCATGTTGGCCGCGCGGGCTGAAAGCACCGTCAAGAGCTTGACAGCGACGCTGGGCGACGTCGATGTTTCGGCGGTTGCGGCAACACTTCAGGTCGCCGTCAGCTCAGTCGGCGGCATGGGCCGGCCACTCTTCTCCGGTCTTCGCGATCTGCCCTGGCCGAGCAACCCGATCGGCGTGCTGTGGCGGAGCTGCGAACTCGCCCGCGAACATCGCGGTGACGGCCACATTGCGGTCTGCCTCTCCGAAGGACTCGATCCCGTCAAGATGAATGTGCTCACCGAGTTGTTCGTCGGCATGCCGCTCGGTTCGTACAGCGCAAGCCGTGCGTGGTCCGCCGACCAGATCGCCGATGCCGCGGACGACCTCCGAACTGCCGGGTTGATCGATGACGATGGACTGACCGCTGCCGGACTCGACTATCGCCGGGAGATCGAAGCGCGTACCGACGCACTGGATCAGCCGCTCGTCGATGCCATCGGCGACCTCGATGCCATGCTCGGGCCGCTACGGACATGGTCGCAGCGATGCATTGACGCCGGCGCGTTCCCGCCCGATCCGTTCAAGCGCGCCGCCGGCTGACACGCATCCGTCAGCAGGGCGTCGCGGGCGCCGACAGCAACTGCGGGTTCTCCGACCCCAGGTTGTGGAAGAAGTCGGCGGTGTTGTCGTCGGTGTCGAAGCAGTTTCCGCCCGATGCACCGAGCAGGCGTTCGTAGCTGTGAATCACCCGTCCGGTGATCGGTGGCAGCGGAGTGCCCTCGAGTTCGGCCGTGCCACCGGTTGACACGGCGTCGACGACTTGTTCGGGACTGACCAACGGAATGGCCGGAGCAACGAGATACATGCCCTCATCGTTCCTGATCGAACCACTGGTGCGGATGTCCACCTTGTCGTAGGCAGATGGGCCGTTGTCATACGTCGCGCTGCCGAACACGAGGTGCTCGCCGGAACCGATGAAGCCTGTGCCAAGGCGGAGGATGTCAGCAGGTGAGATCGTGGCCTCCACGCCACCGTCCTGGCCGCGCAGTTCGTAGCCGAGCAAGGGGATCGGGAGGGCGGTCGGGTTGAAGATCTCGACGAACTCGTCATCGCCGCCGCCTGCTCCGTCGAGCCGGAACTCGCTGATCACGAGGTGATCTGGCGTCGGCGGCGGCGTTGGTGGCGTCGGCGTACCACACGTGGCGGCAGCGCTCCCGCTGTTCTGCGGATTGCGGCTGCCCATGTTGTGGAAGAAGTCGGCCGCGTTGTCGTCGGTGTCGACACAGTTGCCCACGCCGCTCTTGCGCTCGTAACTCTGTGTGACCGACCCGCTCATCGGCGGCAGATTGGTGCCCTCGCCGTACAACGATCCGGCGCCGTCCTTCCACGGGACGGGGCTTGTGCCGACCGCATCGACTTCGACCCCGAGGTCGGTGAAGAGCGCGATGCCTGCGCCAACCACGAGTTCGCCGGACGAGTACCAGTCATCAGCCCCCAACGCCATCCGCACGCTGTTGTGCGAGATCAGGAAGTAACTGTTCGGTCCGACCGATGCGCCACCCGTCATGACCGTGGTCAGCTGGAACGTCATGTTGCCATCGGATCGACGAAGCTGCCATCCACCGATCGAGATCGTGCTCGAAGTTGGGTTGTAGAGCTCGATGAACTCGTCCGTGGCGCCGCCGGGCCCACTGGTTGCGATCTCGCTGATCACAATGTTGACCCCCGTGATCGTCCAATCGAACGTCACGTTGTCGGACAAATTGCTCGGCGAGCCATTCGTTTCCGTGACAGTGACCGTCACCGTCGCCGATTCAACGGTGGTCGGTGCGCCGGAGATCACGCCGGTGTTGACATCGATGCTGAGACCGGCGGGGAGGCCGGTCGCCGCGAACTCCAAGCTGTTCACCGGGACATCGCTGTCGCTGGCTGTGAGACTCAGGCTGACAACCTCGCCGACCGCTGCCGATTGGTCGCCCGGGTCGGTGAGCGACGGCGCCTCGTTCACTTCGGTTGCGGTCAACTGCACGGTCTCGCTGTCCGCCAGGGCACCTGTGCCGTTGTCTGTGACCGTGAATGTGACGGTGAAGTCGTTGCCACCCTGCACCTCGGTCGGCGTCCACGACAGAGCACCCGTCGCTCCGTCCAACGTGGCGCCCGCTGGCAGCCCTGTTGCCGAGAACACCAACCCATCGGCGGGCAGGTCAGTATCGGTCGCCGACACTGTCATGGCCAGCGACGCGCCTTCGTCGATCGCCTGGTCGCCAATCGGGTCGAGCACCGGCGCGTTGTTCACCTCGTTCACGGCGAAGCTGACTTCGATCTCATCGAGCAGGTTCGGGGCTCCGTCGTCGGTCACCCGGATCTTGAAGCTGTACGACGTCCCGCCCTGCGACTCCGACGGCGTCCACGAGAACGCTCCGGTCACCGGGTCGATCGCCGCACCAGGTGGCACCGGCGTCACACCGTCAGCCAACGCAAACGTCAGGCCGTCCGTTGGAGCGTCAGCATCGGTTGCCGATGCGGTGAACGACAGCACCGCGCCCTCGTCCACCGACTGAGCACCCGGGTCGGCCAAGACCGGCGCCTCGTTCACCTCAGTTGCCGAGAGAGTGAGGGTCTCTTCATCGCTCGACGCACCGATGCCATCGTCGGTGACGGTGAACGTCACGGCGAAATCGGTTCCACCTTGCGACTCGGACGGCGTCCACGAGAACGCACCCGTCGCAGCATTCAGCGTTGCCCCGGCCGGAAGAGCCGAAGCCGAGAACACCAACGCGTCGCCGGGCAGATCAACATCGGTGGCTGACAGCGTGAGGGACAGCGAAGCGCCTTCGTCGGTACTTTGATCGCCAATCGGATCGAGCACGGGGGCCTGATTCACCTCGTCGACGTCGAAGCCCAACTCGACCTCGTCGAACAGACTCGGCGCACCGTCATCGGTCACTCGAAGCCTGAAGCTGTACGACGTCCCACCCTGCAACTCCGACGGCGTCCACGAGAATGCCCCGGTGACCAGATCGATCGTCGCACCGGTCGGGACCGGCGTCAGGCCATCGACCAACTTGAAGGACAGACCATCGGCGGGCACATCAGTATCCGACGCTCCGACAACGAACGACAGCAGCGCGCCCTCGTCGACCGACTGCGCACCAGGATCGGCGAGTACCGGCGCCACGTTC
>CAXMZV010000096.1:0-10304 GCA_964199985.1 Candidatus Ilumatobacter isfjordensis
TACCTCCGGCTGCATCTGCTCTCGCACCGCCTCGCCGCCCCACACTCGATGAACATGGACGGCACGTTCGGTGCGCTCAACAACGTGGCCTGGACCAACCTCGGCCCCGCCGCAGTTGCCGAGCTCGACGACATTCGGCTCAAGATGAAACTCGAAGGTGGCGTGCTGAGCGTGCACGGTCTCGACAAGTTTCCGCGCATGACCGACTACGTCGTCCCGAGCGGCGTGCGCATCGCCGACGCCGACCGTGTCCGGCTCGGCGCCCACCTGGCCGAGGGCACCACCGTGATGCACGAAGGATTCTGCAACTTCAACGCTGGCACGCTCGGCACCTCGATGGTCGAAGGTCGCATCTCGGCTGGTGTTGTCGTTGGCGACGGTTCCGACATCGGCGGCGGCGCTTCGATCCAAGGCACGCTCTCCGGTGGCGGAACCGAAACGATCTCGATCGGTGAGCGCTGCCTGCTCGGGGCAAACGCTGGCATCGGCATCAGTCTCGGCGACGACTGTGCTGTCGAAGCCGGTCTCTACATCACGGCCGCAACCCCGGTTCTCACTCCCGACGGGGTGGTCAAGGCCCGCGAAATCTCCGGGATCAGTGGCGTGCTGTTCATTCGCGACGGCCAGACCGGCCAGGTCATTGCACGTCCCCGCACCAAGAACTGGGGCGAGTTGAACAGCGAACTGCACTCGAACCAGTAGCCAACGTCCACGCGAGCGCATCGATTCGGCAGTTCGCAGCGCATCGCACCTGGCAGATTCGATACGTTGACAACGCAATGGCGTCCGAGAACAGCAACCAGACGAAGTCCCAGCACTTCGGTCGGCTTGCCGAACTCGACATGCCCGTCGTGACAGGGCAGCGCTGATGGCGAAGGTCGAAGAATTCGGACCGCCGGTCGAAATCGACGTGACCGGACGTGCGGTCACGATCACCAACCCCGGCAAGCCGATGTTCCCCTCAGTCGGCCCCCAGAAGGTCGAGCGGACCAAGCTCGATCTGGCCCGCTACTACGTCTCTGTTGGCGATGCGATCATGCGGACCCTCGACGACCGTCCGGTGCTCCTCGAGCGCTACCCGAATGGGGTTCGCGGCAAGTCGTTCTTCCAGAAGCGCATTCCTGAGTCAGCACCCGACTGGCTACACACCACGACCGTGCAGACCATCAACGGGACGCCATCACGAGCGTTGGTCATTGCCGATCTGGCACATGTTTTGTGGGCCGCGAATCAGGGAGTGCTCGGTCTACATGTGTGGCCGTACCGGGCGAGTGAGCCCGACGAAGCCGACGAAATGCGTATCGACCTCGACCCCACGCCTGGCGTGTCATTCGATCAGGTTCGAGAGTCGGCCGCACTCGTACGCGACTACCTGGCCGAGCTTGGGATGCTCGCGTTCGCCAAGACCACGGGAAGCAAAGGCATTCACATCTACGTCCGAGTCGAACCGGGTTGGGATTCGTTCGCCATCCGCGGCGCAGTCATCGCCATCGCCCGCGAATTGTCCAAACGACATCCGGATCTCATCACCGACAAGTGGTGGAAGGAAGAGCGTGGCGAGCGGGTGTTCATCGACTACAACCAGAACGCTCCCCACAAGAACATGTTCGGTGCCTGGGGCGTCCGACCGCGGGTTGGCGCGCAAGTCTCGACGCCGTTCGGATGGGACGAACTCGACACGATTAACCCCCAGACGTGCACCATCGACACCGTGCCACACCGCCTCGCCGCACACGGCGATCCGTGGGAGTTGATGGACGACGCACCGTGCGACATCGCGCCACTCGTCGAACGATTCGCGTCGGATCTCGCTGACGGCGTCCCCGACGCACCGTGGCCGCCTCAGTATCCGAAGCAGCCGAACGAGGCACCCCGGGTGCAGCCATCGAGGGCACGTCGACAAGCCGACTGACGACGCGTTCGTCGACGTGCTGCGAACGCATCACGCACGAGCGAGCATCCGCGGTCACGTCGTGCCTGGCACAAGGTGACCGCTCTGCTCAGGTCGCCCAGGCAACGGCGATGGCAGCGCCGGTGAGTGTCGGCACGCTGACCCACAGCGCAAGCCACGGCACCATGTCCCGCCGACCGTGGACCGTGGGCCGCGTGGACATTCTCACGTGGTGTGACTCCGAGCGGCTTGGCGTCGATCTCGAGGAGGTCGGATTCGTGGCGGAGTTTCGAATGGCTGTATTCGAGTCCACCGAGCAGAATGAGCGACAAGAACGCACCGAACGAAACGAGGGAAGGTATTGAAGGGTTTCCTTCTGCTGAAGAGGAAGCGACCGTTGCGCTCGCCGCTACTGCCAACGCCAACGCCGAGGCGATCACGGCGGTAGAGACGACGAGCACACGTCGTTGTTTCGCGATGACCTCTGCGCGCCCTTTGAGCGAGGTTGCAATGGTCTGCGACCACCCTGGGCCCACCATCGCGAAGATCCACGGCGACAACAGGGCGACGCCAGCGAATGCTTGGAGCAACGTCGCCAGAACGTTCCGTTCTTCTGCCGCGGCGAACGAGGTCACCGTGAGAGCGACCAAGATGACTGCGATTGCTGTGGTCTGGAACCCGATTTTCCAGTCGACCCGGATTGACCTCTCGAGCGACGAGCGCGTATAGACAACGCCCACGACGCAGGCGCCCGCCCACCATGCTGTTTGCATCGCGCCGATCTCGTCCGACGTGGACGTGTCCTCTCCAAGGAACCAGCCCGCGAGGCCTCCGGCGACCGCTGCAGCGACCACGGCCAGCAAGGTGCTCCACGTCGGTCTCCATGGCGTCGAGGTGATGCGTTCGTTGAGTCCCTCGACGCGGTCGCGTGCTTCGTCGAGGCAACCGAGATGCTTGGCAACCTCCTCCGCAAGACGGTCGAGGTCCGCCTCGTCGTCGAACTGCACCCAGTTCAGTTCGGGAAGCTTGTGATGTTCGGGAAGCAGGTCAGCCGCCCTGAGGGGCTCGGACCCGGTGACCATCACCGGCACGATGAGCTTCTCATCGCCCTTGCCCTCGCCACCGCTTGTCTTGTTCCGGCCATATTTGTCAATGAGGGCCATCGTGACTTCGCGCCCGACCCAATCCTCCGGATCGCGGATGCGGGCCGCTCCATCCTCCGCAAACCCGTGCCAGTGTGGGCCGATCACGACGATCACGACATCAGCTTCATTGATCTCCTTGGTGAGCCGAGCTGGGAAGTCGTCGCCGAACTTGAGATCGCTGTCGGTGAACGCTGTACGGATTTCGGTTCCGCCAGCGATCCGGCCGAGACGCTCCATGATCCAACCCGGCGCGTATCGCCCATCCGCGCGCCGATAGCTGATGAACACCCGAGCCATGTCGACTCCCTCAGTTCGCGTTCCGCGATGCCGTCACCGCTGTTCCGCCCGTCCCACAGCCCAAGTGTCGCACACCAGGAACTCGTCTCGATTGCGTTGTTCGAAAGCGTGAGAGCTGATGACGCGATTCGATCTCGATGCTGGGCGACCCGTCTGAGTCACGTCGATCTATGCCTCGTTGTCACACACGTGCGCATACGTGCGGGAGGCAGTTCTCACGATCGGTGACGTCTGATTACCTGCGCTCGCCACGCAACGACGTCAGTCCCTCTTGGAGCCCCGGTGGCCGCGGTCGCTGAACTCTCGTCGCTCACAATCGACGCAGATAGTTGTCAGTTCCGTGCTGCTTGCAATCGATCCGATGAAATTTCGCTGGGCCGTAGCGCCCGTTTGACGCGGGCTTGACCGGAGAAGTCGTCTCGTAGCAGCTCTCGTCGACGAGTTCGGACGTATTCCCGATGTGAGGCGTGATGCTCCGTTCACTGTGTTGAGACTCGATCGGCCAGAACGCTCGCGACGATTTTGACGATCGCCATACTCAGCTTCGCATCGCGTGGCGTCAGAGGTCCTCAAGCTGATCACCCTTGAGCAACGCCTGAGGGGTCGCTGCGTTTCTTGACGAGACGACGAGACGACTTCACAGTCAGATCCAGCTGGCACTCTCGCCCGTCGACGATGACGCTCGTTGATGTCGCGGAGGTCACCAACGAGGTCGAGCCGCGCGACGTGCTGGCCGGAACTCGAACCTCGTGGGATCGGCCTCCTCCGGCCTGACGTTGCGGAGCGTCCCCCAATCTCCCATGATGGAGCGATGACGACCTTCGATGCGTTCGCCCAGCTCGCACGAAGCCGCCGGACCTCGCTCCTCATGAACCCCGCTCGCTCGGTCGACCATGAGCTCGTCGATCAATTGTGCGAACTTGCGGCATGGGCCCCCAGCCACAAGCGCACGTGGCCGTGGCGCTTCGCCTCGTTCACCGGCGATGGACGTTCGCGGCTCGGCGACACCATGGCAGCTGACATGGCCGATGCCGACTTCGGTGACGACGCCAAACGCACCAAGACGCAGGGCAAGTACCTCCGAGCGCCCGCCGTACTCGTCGTCGGCTGCGAACCCCACCCCAATGAAATGCTGCACCTGGAGAACCGCGACGCCGTGGCAGCCGCGATTCAGAACCTCTTGCTCGGGGCAACAGCGTTGGGGCTGGCGAGTTTCTGGTCGACCCCAGCGCTCACTCGACCACCCAAGGTGCTTGGCCTCTGCGGATTCAGTCCCGATGATCGCATCGTTGGCATGGTGTATCCCGGTTGGCCCGACGGCACGTGTGCGGTGCCCGAACGCGACGCTGTCGAGGTGGTCCGGATCGAGCAGTGATTGAATGCGGGACGTGCCCGCACTCGACACCGCCACTCAGACGATCGTCACGCTCGACCTCGAGGGGGTCTTGATCCCCGAGGTCTGGATTGCCGTTGCTGAACGAACCGGCATCGATGGTCTGCTTCGCACAACGCGTGACGAGCCCGACTACGACGTCTTGATGCGCTACCGACTCGATCTCTTGGCGGACCACGGTCTCACAATGTCGCTGATCGAAGACGTGATCGCCGGGCTCGAGCCGTTGCCCGGAGCCCGAGATTTCCTGACGAAGCTCCGAGCACAGACGCAGCTGATCATCCTCAGCGACACCTTTGAACAATTCGCCCGGCCCTTCATGCGTCAGCTCGACTGGCCCACGGTGTTCTGTCACCGGCTGGTCGTCGCCGATGACCGGATCGTCGACTATCGACTTCGCCAGCCGGACCAGAAGCGCAAGTCGGTCCAGGCCTTCCACGGGCTGAACTATCGAATCATTGCGGCCGGCGACAGCTACAACGACACGACAATGCTCGCCGAAGCCGACGCCGGATTTCTGTTCCACGCACCTGACAACGTCATCGCCGAGTTCCCACAGTTCCGCGCACTCGAGACGTACGACGACCTGCTCGCGGCCATCACCTCACACCTCTGACCGCCATGGTCTCGTTGACAAACGGTTGCGGTTGACATCTGGTTGCGAGTACTCTTGATGGTATGCCCGCCGTCGACGATCCCGCCATACTCACCGCCGAGGTGCTCGCTCGTACGGACGGCAACGTCAACCTGCTCCGCAAGGTCATCGTGCAGCTCGACCAGCAGTTGGCAAGGCGTCCACTCGACCGCGTCGTTCGGCTCTGGGACGTGTCGGCTGCTCAGCTTGGGCAAATGTTCAGCGTGAGCCGTCAAGCGGCCACCACGTGGCTCCACGATGGGCCGCCCGCGGGGCGCGCCGATCAAGTCGCCCTGCTCGCGCAATCGACGAACCTGCTCGAACAGTGGGTCAAGCGCGAGCGAATCCCCGCCGTGGTTCGTCGACCGGTCGAACAGCTGGGCGGTCGTTCCCGGCTCGACACTGCACTCGCCGGCGAGTTCGAGCTGCTGCGCGACGAATTGCTCGACACCTTCGACGTCTCGCGCATCGCTCCCTGACCGCGCCACGTGATCGAGCTCTCCCTTCCCGATGGCCACATCTGGCTCCGGGTCGTAGACCCCGAGTACGCCGATCCGTTCGATATGTCCTTTGCCCAGGCACAGGGCGGGCGATGGAATCCACCTGCGTCGTGGCCAACTCTCTATCTCAACGAAGACATGGCGACGGTGCACGCCCAAGTCCGACACATGTTCATCGGCCGCGGCATCGAGCCAGACGACCTCAACGACGATGCGCCGCTGCACCTCGCTGTCTGCACGCTCCCCCGCCGACAGCGCACCGCTGACGCTCATACGGTGGCTGGCCTCAAAGAACTGAGCCTGCCTGCGACGTATCCGGTCAACCGACGGGGCAATCCAATCGGACGCGGTATCACCCAATCGATCGGTGCCACCGTCCACGCTGTGGGACTGCGCGGCGTGTGGTGCACCTCTGCCGCCGGACTCGGCCGCGAGATCGCCTGGTTCCCCGCGTCTGGCTCAACTGCTCAACCGGCATGGACCGGGTCCAAGCCGTTCGGAGACTGGCGTCACGCCCGCCACCTTCACGCCGTCAGCTGACTGCGGTCAGGGTGTGTAGACGCCGAAGACGGCGCGGAGGCTGTCGCTGATCTCGCCGAGCGTGCAGTCGGCCCGGAGTGCGTCCTTGATGCTGTACAGCAGGTTGTCGCTGGTCTCTGCGGTTGCCTTGACGTTCGCAAGCGCAGACTCGACCGCCGCTGGGTCGCGGTTGGCCTTGTAGCGTTTCAGGCGCTCGACCTGGCCGGGTTCCAGGGCAGCGTCGATCGGGAAGACGGCTGGCTCGGGTTCGTCGTCCATCGTGAACTTGTTGACACCGACGATGGTGCGTTCGTTGTCGTCGATCGACTTCGTGTACTGATAGGCCGAGTCCATTATCTCGTCCATCTGATAGCCCTGCTCGATCGCTGCGACTGCGCCACCCTTTTCGTCGATCGTGGTGATGTACTCCCACGCGAGCTTCTCGACCTCGTCGGTGAGCGACTCAACCAGGTATGAACCCGCCATGGGGTCCGGTGTGTCGACGACACCCGACTCGTAGCCGATCACCTGTTGGGTGCGCAGCGCCATCCGGGCCGCGTTCTCGGTCGGCAGGCTGAGCGCCTCGTCGAAGCCATTGGTATGCAGCGACTGCGTTCCGCCCATCACCGCAGCAAGCGCCTGCAGCGTGACGCGCATGATGTTGTTCATCGGCTGCTGCGCGGTGAGCGTGGAGCCGCCGGTCTGGGTATGGAAGCGCAGCATTTTGCTCTTCGGGTTCTGGGCGTTGAACCGCTCGGTCATGATCGTGTGCCACATCCGCCGGCTGGCGCGGAACTTCGCGATCTCCTCGAAGAAGTTGTTGTGTCCGTTCCAGAAGAAGCTGATCCGCGGCGCGAAGTCGTCGACATCGAGGCCGGCATCGACGGCCGCCTGCACGTACGCGATCGCATTCGCCAGTGTGAATGCGATCTCCTGTACGGCCGTGGAACCGGCTTCGCGAATGTGGTAGCCGGAGATCGAGATCGTGTTCCAGTTCGGGACGTGGTCAGCGCAGTACCCGAAAATGTCGGTGATGATCCGCATCGACGGACGAGGCGGATACACGTACGTGCCGCGGGCGATGTACTCCTTGAGCAAGTCGTTCTGGATCGTTCCGCTGATCTGGTCGGCCGCGACGCCGTTCTCCTCGGCGACCAATTCGTACATCAGCAGCAGAATCGCCGCTGTCGAGTTGATCGTCATCGACGTCGACACCTTGTCGAGTGGAAGACCGGCGAGCAGCAGCCGCATGTCTTCCATCGAGTCGATGGCCACGCCGACCTTGCCGACTTCACCCTCGGCCCGGCCGTGGTCGGAGTCGTACCCCATCTGGGTGGGCAGGTCGAACGCGCAGCTCAGACCGGTCTGGCCGGCGTTGAGCAGAAACTTGAACCGTTCGTTTGTCGCCTCGGCATTGCCGAACCCTGAGTATTGACGCATCGTCCAGAGGCGTCCGGTGTACATCGACGAGTAGACACCACGGGTGTACGGCTCCTCGCCCGGTGCTCCGAGTTGGGTCGCAGCGTCCCAGTTCGCCAGGTCGGTCTCGTCGTAGAGCTTCTTGATCGGAATACCGGAATCGGTCTGCGGAAGATCAGCCATGACTCGATCGTACGCAACCGGTCGACCGCCCACCCAGGGGAGAGCGTCACATCGGGGTCGGGGCCCGATGTGACTCAATTCGCGGCGACGATGGCGACTTCCATCCGCCATCGCTGCTGGGCGAGCGCGGGAACGGTGATCAACGTGCTTGCCGCCCGATGGTCGCCGAGAAACGCATCCCGTGCACCCATCACCGGCCCGAGCGGCTCACCAGCCACAACATATGTGGTGACCGACACGATGTCGGACGCCGACATGCTGGCGTCGCTGAGCATTCCTGCGATGTTCTTCCACACCACCTTCGCTTGGTCCGCCACCGAATCGGGTGTCGATCCGTCGGGCGCGTTCGGCACGACGCCAGACGTATGAAGCCAACGCGTCGGGTTCTCGACCAGCACGGCGTGGTGATAGCTCGCAGCTGGAGCGGCGATGGACGAGGGATTGATCGGCGTCTGCACGCCGCCATTCTGGCGGACGTCCATCTCCCGGCCAGACTGGGGCCGTGATCGAGCAGAAGTCGGCAACCCCGTCGACGGGCCCGATCTCGCGTTGGCTGAGCACGGCGCAACCCGAAGCACTGTTCGTACTCTCGGCGGTGGCCCAGTACATCGGTGCAGCCATCGCTGTGCTGCTCTTCGATGAGGTCGAGCCCCAGACGGTGGCCTGGTTCAGAATCATCGGCGCCAGCATCGCCCTCCTCGCCGTCTCACGCGGTTGGCGTTCGGGATGGACTCGTCCGCAGTTGATCAGCGTGGCGGTGTTCGGCATCACCACGGCACTGATGAACATCTGCTTCTATCTCGCCATCGACCGCATCGATCTGGGCAAAGCCGTGACGATCGAATTCATCGGACCGATCACGGTCGCAGCGGTGACCACACGGTCACTTCGCAATGGCGTGGCGCTCGCGTTCGCCATCGTCGGCGTCGTCGCACTCGGCGGCACCGAGGTCGAAGACAACCTCGACGGCTTGTTCTTTGTCCTGCTGGCGTCGGCGCTCTGGGCCGGATACATCGTGCTGGGCGCACGAGTCGCGAACGTTGACCGCGGTGTCGCCGGCCTCGGCCTTGGCCTCTGCATCGGTGCCGTGGTCACCACGCCGATCGGCGCACCCTGGAGTGGACCCGTGTGGTTGTCGCCCACGCTCCTCGCCTTGTGCCTGCTCGTCGGCGTGTTCTCGAACGCGATCGGCTACGGCATCGATCAGTTCACGATGCGACGGATTCCGATCCGGCGGTTCGCCCTTCTCCTGGCACTGCTCCCCGTGACCGGATCGCTCATCGGGTGGATCGCACTCGACCAAAAGCCGTCCGGAATCGATGTGGTCGGGATTGCGCTGGTGCTCGTCGGCGTCGCGGTGCAGGAACGTGACGAGATCGAACGCGTCGAGCGCGTGGTCCGCACCGATCCGGCTTGACCATGGGCGTTACTATCGGAACATGACCGACACCGTCGAGGAAACACTGGCCAAGATCGGCCAGCAAGCCGCCCCTGAGATCGAAGATATGGAGGCCGAGCGTCAACGTCGCAAGGAACGCCTCGCGTGTGGGCTGCGCACGATGGGCCGCCTCCAACTCGCCGAGGGCGTGGCTGGCCACGTCACCGTCCGCGACCCCGAGTTCACCGACCGGTTCTGGGTCAACCCCTTTGGCCACAACTTCAAGCTGATGACCGTGAGTGACCTGATCTGCGTCGATCACAACGGCGACGTGGTCGTCGGCGATCGCCCGGTCAACGCCGCAGCATTTGCGATCCACAGCGAGCTACACAAGGCCCGCCCCGACGTTATGGCGGCGGCTCATTCGCACTCGATGTACGGGCGCACGTTCTCCACGCTCGGCAAGCCGCTGCGGATGATCAGCCAGGACGCCACGATGTTCTACAACGACGTGGCACTGTGCAATGAAGGCAGCGGTGCGGTTGTCCTCGACACCGCCGTCGGCAAGGCCATGGGTGAAGCACTCGGCACCAAGAAAGCCCTCATTCACCAGAACCACGGGCTCATCACCACCGGTGGTTCGGTCGACGCTGCTGTTTGGTGGTTCATCGCCCTCGAACGCCTCTGCCAGAGTCAGCTGCTCGCCGAATCTGCTGGCGAGCCGATCGAGATCCCCGACCACTACTGCGAGGACGGCTACAAGGCGCAAGGCAGCGACATTGCCGGCTGGTTCCAGTTCCAACCGTTCTGGGACGAACTCGTCGCACGCGAGCCCGAATTCCTCACCTGAGTCACGGCGCCAACGGGTTCGACGGCGCGCTTGATTCGGCGGGCAGTGTCGCTCGGCTGCCCGACAATGGCGCGGTAAGTGAAGCGCCGAACGGT
>CAXMZV010000097.1:0-10304 GCA_964199985.1 Candidatus Ilumatobacter isfjordensis
GGACCAGTGGAAGCTGCTGGCCGACGACCCAGACATCGCGCCACGCGCCGTCGAAGAGTCGATGCGGTACTTCGGTGCAATCCGCGGCACCGGCCGGTTCGCCAGCGAAGACATCGTGTATCGAGACGTCCTCTTCCCCGAGGGCACCTTCGTGTTCCCGTCGACGGCCACTGCCAACCGCGACGAGTCGGTCTTTCCCGGCGCGAGCGTGTTCGACATTCGCAAGGAGCCAGCTGGCTCACCTCACCTCACCCTTGGCTCGGGAATTCACTACTGCCTCGGCGCTTGGCTTGCTCGCGCTGAGCTGCAGGAAGCCCTTCCCATCCTCGCCCGTCGCATGCCTGACCTCGCCCTCGCCGATGGCGTGAAGTGGAAGCCACCCGGCACGGCCATCTTCGGCCCGGACAGCCTTCCGGTCACCTTCACCCCCACCGCATAGTCATCAACGGGGTCAGATCCCTCTCGTAACTATTCATCGAGACCCGGACGTTTGCGCTGGCGTTTGACCTCAGACCGTTCGGTCTTCGCTTGCAGCCGGCGGCGTTGCGAACCTCTCGTTGGTTTCGTGGCCCGGCGTCGTCGTGGCACCTGCAGCGATCCGCGCAGCTTGCCGGCGAGCCGTTCTTCGGCGAGAGTACGGTTCCTGAGCTGCGATCGCTCGTCGTCAGCGACCACTCGGACCGTTTCGCCAAGCTTGCCGATCACGCGCTCACGTTGGGCTTCAGTCAAGGCCGACGACGTCGTGACGTCGAAGGTCAACTCGACGCGCGTCGCGGCCTTATTCGCATGCTGTCCGCCCGGGCCGCCCGAGGCGCTGAACGACGTGACGAGTTCGTGGCGCGGGATGCGAACAGCATCAGTCACCACCAATCGATCATCACCTTCGGCACCCATGCAACCAGTGTTGCATCGGTCACCGTCCTGGTGCCGGACTGATTTCGAGATCGTGCGCTCACCTACGGTTGACGGATGGCAAAACTCAAGCTCGGATACAACACCGGATACTGGTCGGCCGGCCCGCCAAAGGGCGCGCTCGAAGCAGTCCAGGAGGCCGAACGACTCGGCTTCAACTCGGTGTGGACCGCCGAGGCCTACGGCTCCGACGCGCTGACGCCGCTCGCGTGGTGGGGAGCGCAGACGGAGAACATCCAGCTCGGCACCGCCATCATGCAGATGTCGGCTCGAACGCCCACTGCGGCGGCGATGGCCGCGATCACGATGGACCACCTGTCAGACGGTCGGTTCATCCTCGGGCTCGGCGCATCTGGCCCGCAGGTCGTGGAGGGTTGGTACGGCCAGCCCTATCCTCGCCCACTCGAGCGCACCCGTGAGTACATCGACATCGTGCGCCAGGTGTTTGCACGAGAGGCACCGGTCGAGTTCGACGGCAAGCACTACAAACTGCCGTTCGACGGCGGCGCCAACCTCGGCAAAGCGTTGAAGCCCACGGTCCACCCGCTCCGCAAGGACCTCCCGATCTACCTTGCGGCCGAAGGCCCAAAGAACGTTGCGCTGTCAGCAGAGATTGCCGATGGGTGGCTCCCCCTGTTCTTCTCCCCGAAGGACGATGGGTTCTATCGCGAACAACTCGACAAGGGGTTCGCTGCGTCGGGCAACCCGGCCAAGAAGGACACCTTTGCCGTCACCGCCACTGTCTCGATTGTGCCCGGCGACAACGTGCATGAATGCGCCGACATGATCCGCCCGTTCCTCGCGCTCTACGCCGGCGGCATGGGCGCCAAAGGTGCAAACTTCCACTACGAAGTCTTTGAGCGGATGGGCTACGGCGATGTGGCCGACAAGGTGCAGAACCTGTACCTCGAAGGCAAGAAGGAAGAAGCCGCTGCATCGATCCCACTCGAGATGGTCGAAGACGTCGCGCTCGTCGGCCCCGCCGGCAAGATCAAAGAAGAACTCAGCAAGTGGGAGGACAGCTGCATCACCGAACTACTCCTCAGCGGTCCAGCGATGATGCTCCCCCAGTACGCCGACATCATCTTGGGCTGACCGGTTCACCGCCGTTTTCGTGAGCTTGCTGCAGACACTGTGCGCAGGAACCTCCCGAAAACCGTGGGTTGTCGGGCGGGAGCGACAGCCAAGGCAGCTGACCGGTAACGTCCGTGTTCGATGGCACGCCAGGACGTTCTCAGCATTGAAGTCGACCGGGCGTCACACGTCGAGATCGAGTTCGAAGACGGCGTCACTGCCCGCTTCGAACTCGCACCGCTTCGTCTCGCCTGCCCCTGTGCCGAGTGCAACTCGCGGCGACAGAAGGGCGAGCCGGTGAGCAAGTCGGTGATGGAGGGCGGTCCGATCTCGATCACCGACGCCGAGCTCGCTGGCAACTGGGGCCTCAGCCTCGATTGGTCCGACGGCCACTCGACTGGCATCTACGCGTGGACTGTTTTGCGCCAGTGGATGGACGAACGCGAGGACGACGATGACGATCCGTCCGACCGGAAGGTGTTCGGCAAACCTGTCGACGGCCCGATCCGCCGAGCCGACTGACAGACCAGGGCGCACGTGAACCGGTTGTCGCCACCCAAGTCACTATCGCCGTCCTGCCCGGACCCAATCAAGCGGGGCTGGCTGCGCAACGACTGGCACGAACTCACGTTCCTCCATTGGCCGTACGACCCCGAGGTCGTCCAAGCGCTGCTCCCCGAAGGATTGACCGTCGACGTACACGACGGTCATGCTTGGGTCTCACTCGTGCCATTCCAGATGCGCCGCGCTGGCCCGACGTGGCTGCCCTCTCTCCCGTACGTGTCCAACTTCTGGGAGACCAACGTGCGCACGTACGTCATCGACTCACAGGGCAATCGGGCGGTCTGGTTCTTGTCCCTCGACTGCGTTCGGCTGCCCGTCGTCGCGTTTGCCCGTTGGACGATCGGCTTCCCCTACTTCTGGGCGGACATGGACGTGCAGGTCACCGGTGGCCGCCGTCGATATCTCACGACCAGGCGGCGATGGCCAGGTCGGCCAGCCGCAGTAACTGCCATCAACGTCGACGTCGGAGATCCGATCGAGCCGACCGAACTCGACGTCTTCCTGACCGCTCGATGGGGCACGGTCGCGAAAACACTCGGCCGGCTGTGGTTCCACGCTGTCGATCACGAACCGTGGACGCTGCACGATGCCAGCGTTGTTGAACTCAGTGACACGGCCATGATCGCACCCTGGTTGCCAGCACCGAGCGGCGACCCGATCGTCAGGTGGGCGCAACCGGTGCACGCCCGCTTCGCTCGCCCCGTACGCGTCTGAGGCGAGTTGGTGCGTGGCACCACGTTGTCTTCAGAGCAATGAGGTGGGGAGGTCGACCACTCGAGCGCGGAGCCATTCGCCGAGCGCCTTGGCCTGTGCGTCCTGCCGTGTTGATGCAGCCACACCTTCGTCGAGCAGGCCGTGGACCACGAAGTTCAGCGAGCGAATCTTCGGAAGCCGGTGCCGGTCGATCGTCATGCTCGCGGTTTCGGGCAGGAGCTCGCGCAGACGATCGGTCGTCAGCTCACTGTCGAGCCATGTCCAGGCCTCGTCGGAGCGAGCGAAGACACCGAGGTTCGCATTGCCGCCCTTGTCACCTGAGCGAGCACCGAAGACCGTACCCAGCGGGACTGCCCGCGTGTCCAAGTCGCCGGGGGTTGGGTCAGGTGCAGGCGTGTCGACGTCGATCGGGCCGCCGACTGGAGCCACCGAATCGACCTGCTTGGTGTCGCTCCCGAGAATCGTGACGTACTGCGGAACGAGGTCGGACGGAACGGTCGCCGGCCGGTAGACGCCGAACGGTTGACCAGGCCCTGGACCTCCACCGAGGCCGTACATGCCAGGGATGCCAGCGAGCGCAGTGTGGACCATGGCGTCAGAGAACGGACGACCTACCTTGCGTTCGTCGGCGTCCTTCACCGTGAGGCGCCAGATTGCAGTGGCCTCATCCTGTGTCGCCGGGTCCGGCTTGTTGGTCGGGATGACGCGACTGCTGATCGAGTCGAAGTCCTCGGGCCCGTACGGGCAGGCATCCCAGAAGGTGGCCTGCGCGAAGTCGGCCTTCGCCTCGATATCAAGACCGGTGAGGGCCACCGTGAACGAATTGCGAAACCCGCCCAACTCGTTCATCGCGACCTTGAGCGTGGACGGCGGAGCCTGGCCGCGTACGCCGGACACCTGCACACGGTCGGGCCCGAGCTGTTTGAGTTCGACGGTGTCGAAGCGGGCGGTCACGTCGGGGCCGAGATACTCGGGGCCGCCGATTTCGTACAGGAGCTGCGACGTGACCGTGCCGACCGACACCTGGCCGCCGGTGTTGTCGTGTTTGCCGATGACCGACGAGCCATCAGCAGCAACGTCCGCCCACGGGAATCCGAAACGGGCGGTGCTGCCGACCTCGTTCCGCCCGTCGATTTCGGTGAAGAAGGAATAGTTGCCACCGGTGACTTGCGAGCTGCACTCGATGAGGTGGCCGGCGACCACGCCGCCGGCGAGTTGATCGAAGTCCGTGTGCTGCCAGCCGTGATGCCACGCAGCCGGACCGCAGACCACCGCTGCGTCGGTGACGCGTCCCGTGATGACGATGTCCGCGCCCTCGGTCAGCGCGTCGACAATGCCGAAGCAGCCGAGGTAGGCATTGGCGCTGAGGTATGCGGACAGGTCACCGAGATCGTCGGTGCCGGGGAACGGCTGGAGTGCGCCGGAGTCGGCGAGTTCGGTGATCCGCTCGAGCAGATTGTCACCGTTGACATACGCGATGCTCGGCGAGAGGCCGAGCTTGTCCGCGACGTCCTTGACCGCCTCGGCGCAGCCGTCGGGGTCGAGGCCACCAGCGTTCGAGACGACCTTGATCCCGCGGTCGAGGCACGTGCCCATCACCTGTTCCATCTGACCAACGAACGTGCGGGCGTATCCCTGTCCGGGGCGCTTGGCACGGATGCGGCTGAGGATGAGCATGGTGAGTTCGGCGAGCCAGTCGCCGGTGAGCACGTCGATCGGGCCACCTTCGACCATCTCGATCGCTCCACTCGGCCGGTCCCCGAAGAACCCCGAACAGTTCGCAATGCGGATCGGCTCAGTCACGAGACACTCCTGGTCACTCCGCCATCTCGAGGGCGACGAGGAGGTCGCCCTGGTCGACGCGATCGCCAACGGCGAAGCGCACCTCGGACACGGTGGCAGCACCGGTCGAAGTGATCTTGTGTTCCATCTTCATTGCTTCGACCACCATCAGCACGTCGCCATCTCCGACCGTTTGGCCAGCTTCGACGTGGACAGCGATGACAGTGCCGGGCAGCGGGCAGATCGGACCGCCACCAGCATCGTCGAGGTCGTGCTCGACAAAACGCGGTTGCAAGGTGAAGGACACAGCTCCTGCAGCGGAGCCGCAGCGCACGGTGTCACCGTCTGACGCGACGTCGACTGCATGACGGACACCATCGACCTCGATCACCTCACGATCGTCGGAGCGCGCCAACAGTCGCACGGCCGCTCGCCGTCGCTCGTCATCCGGGATGGCACCCTCGTCGCCAGGGGTCGGCCAGGGGCCCAGCAAAACGCTTGCCGAGGTGCGTGAACCAATGACGTATTCGACGTGATGCTCGCTGGTTCCATCGGACCACACCTGGCGCTGACCCAGCGTTCGGAGGTTGCGGAATCCCGAGGGGGCAAAGCCGTGGTGCTGATCCGCTGCGCGGGTTCGTCGCTCAGCGGCGAAGACGGCACCGAGCAGCAGTGCGACTCGGGCGTCGCCCGTCGGCCCGGCTGGAGTGAGGACGTCGGGATGCTCCGCGAGATAGGCCGTCGGCGTGTCTGCCGCGAGGAAGTCCTGTTCGCCGAGCGTGGCCACGAGCATGTCGACGTTGGTGTCGACGCCGGTGATCTGCGCCGTGCGAAGGGCTCGGGCCAGTTGGCGGGCGGCGTCGCGGCGCGTGGCCGCAAACGAGATCACCTTGGCGAGCAGCGAGTCGTAGTTCGGTGAGACCTCAGCGCCAGCGCGGATGCCGGTGTCGGTGCGCACATCGTCGGAGATGTCAAACGAGGTGATCAGACCGGTCGACGGCATCCAGTTCGTTGCCGGATTCTCAGCGACGATCCGGACTTCGATGGCGTGCCCGCTGATGCGGACGTCGTTTTGCGCAACCGGAAGTGGCTCGCCCGACGCAACACGAAGCTGCATTTCGACCAGGTCGAAACCGGTGACCGCCTCAGTGACGGGGTGCTCGACCTGCAGCCGAGTGTTGACCTCAAGGAAGTTGATCGTGTCGGTTCCGTCTCCCCCCTCGGTGACAGGGTTGTGGCCGACGAGGAATTCCACGGTCCCCGCGCCCACATAGCCGACCTGGCGGGCCAGCGCGATGGCTCCGTCGCACACCGCTCGACGCGTGGCTTCGGAGATGCCCGACGACGGCGATTCCTCGACGACCTTCTGGTTGCGGCGCTGGATCGAACACTCACGTTCGCCCAGGTGCACGACGTTGCCGTGCCGGTCGCCCATGATCTGCACTTCGATGTGTCGCCCGCGCTCGATGTACGGCTCGATGAACACGGCACCATCACCGAACGCCGCCTTCGCCTCGCGACTGGCCGATGTGATCGATTCGGCGAGCAACGTGGCATCGGTGACGATGCGCATGCCGCGACCGCCACCGCCGGCGGCGGCCTTCACCAGCGCTGGCATCGGGATGCCGTCGGGCGCGGTGCCATCGGCAATCTGGTCGTCGGTGATCTCCCAGATCGGCGTGGTGGGCACGCCGGCCTCGACGGCGGCTCGCTTCGCGGCCACCTTGTCGCCGAGCAGCGTGATCTGCTCCGGGGTGGGACCGACCCAGATCAGCCCGGCAGCTTCGACCTCGCGGGCAAAGTCGGCGTTCTCCGCGAGGAAGCCGTAGCCCGGATGAATCGCGTCAGCATCGGTCGCCTTGGCTGCGGCGATGATTGCATCGCCACGCAAATACGACTGGGCCGGCGTCTCGCCGCCGAGTGCCACGGCCACGTCGACACTGTCGACATGCATGGCATTCGAGTCAGGCTCGGAGTAAATACCGACCGTGCCGATGCCCAGCCGGTGAGCCGTGCGCGCGATGCGAACAGCGATCTCGCCGCGGTTCGCGATGAGGAGTTTGTTGATCGGACGCTGCGACACCGGCTCGGCGCCTGCGGGTGCTGCCCATTGCATGTTCGACTGTCCTTCTTCGTTGTGGCCCATCTCAGTGCCTCCAGACGCCGTAGCTCGTGGCGCCGACGACCTCGTTGCTGTGTGCCGCCGAGAGCGCCATGCCCAATGCGGTGCGGGAGTCAGCTGGATGGATGATCCCGTCATCCCAGAGTCGACCGGTCGAGAAGAGCGCAGTCGACTCGCGTTCGATCTGCGCCTCGAGAGCGGAGGTCTGCGCTTGCAAGGCCTCCTCGTCGACCTCGATGCCGCGACCTGCAGCGCTGTTGCGGGCGACGATGTCCATCACCCCCGCCAACTGCTTGGGGCCCATCACTGCAATGCGGTGGTTCGGCCAGGTGAAGATGAACCGGGGGTTGTAGGCCTTGCCCGCCATGCCGTAGTTGCCGGCGCCGTAGCTCGCGCCGACCATCAGGTTGAAGTGCGGCACGGTCGAGTTCGACACAGCGTTGATCATTTTGGCGCCGTTGCGGATGATGCCTCCCTGCTCGGCCTTCGAGCCGACCATGAAGCCGGTGATGTTGTGGAGGAAGACGAGCGGCGTGTTGGTCTTGTTGCAGAGCTGAATGAACTGCGCGCCCTTCTTTGCCTCCTCGGAGAAGAGGATGCCGTTGTTGCCGAGCACGCCGACCGGGAAACCCTGGATCGAGGCCCAGCCACAGACCAGATTGGCGCCGTAGAGCGGCTTGAACTCTTCGAAGCGGCTGCCGTCGAGCAGCCGGGCGTAGACCTCACGGATGTCGAAGGGGATGCGAACGTCTGCTGATGCACATCCAAGCAATTCGGCCGGGTCGTAGATCGGTTCGTCGGCGGGCTCGGACGGGCCAGGACCCAGCTTCTTCCATTGGAGGTGCTTGACGATCTGGCGGGTGATGCGGAGCGCATCCATCTCGTCGTGGGCGAGGAAGTCAGAGAGGCCCGAGGTGCGGGAGTGCATCTCGGCGCCACCCAGCGACTCTTCGTCGACGATCTCGTCGATGGCCATCTTCACCAGCGGCGGACCACCGAGGTAGGCGGTGCCCTTGTCCTTGACGAAGACGGTGTAGTCACTGGTGCCAGGCGTGTACGCGCCACCAGCCGTGTTGGGGCCGAACGCCATCGTGATGGTGGGGATGCCCATCTGCGAGAGCTGCGTGAGGTCACGGAAGCTCGCACCACCTTGAATGAACAGGTCGGCTTGGCGAGGCAGATCAGCGCCGGCCGACTCGTTGAGGTTGATGACCGGAAGACGGTTCTGTTTGGCGATCTCAGTGAACCGTTGGCTCTTCTTCCACGTCGTGGGATTGGCTGAGCCACCGCGCACGGTCATGTCGGTGCCGGTGATGAGGCATTCGACGCCCTCGATCGTGCCGATGCCGGACGCGATGCCGACACCGATCGGGTCCTCGGTGCCCCAGGCCGCGAGCGGGCTGAGTTCGAGGAACGGCGTGTTCGGGTCAATGAGGTTTTCGATGCGCTCGCGCACGAGCATCTTGCCCCGCTTGCGGTGGCGGTCGATGTAGCGCTGGCCGCCAATGGTGGGCACCTTCGCCATTTCGGCGGCGACTTCGTCCCACATCTTCTGCATCTCGGCGAGATTCGCCCGATAGTCGTCCGACTTCGTGTCGAGTCGACTCTTGATCACACTGCCGATGCCCATCGTTCCCCAGTCTGTTCCGCATCACACTTGGGGTCTGACCCCAACTGCGATGGCTTGCGTGTTCGGCTGACAGTAGCTACGGTACTGCGCAGTGTCAATTGGTACCGCACCGAAGCCGCTGCTCCCCCGCAGGACCGAGGAACGGCTTGGCCCGCGCCATCGTGAGATTCTCGACCAGCTCGAGTCGGTCTTCCTCACCGAAGGATTCGCATCAGTCACCGTGGCCCAACTCGCTGCGTCGGTTGGCTGCTCGCGTCGAACGCTCTATGAGCTCGCACCGTCGAAGGACGCACTCGTGCTCATCGTTCTCGACCGATTCCTCCACCGCGTTGGTCGCACCGCCCTCAACACCGTCGACGCCGAACAGCCAATTGCCGAGCAGCTCCGCTCGTACATCAATGGTGCGCTCGAGCTCCAGCGACTGACCGCCGCGTTCGCCGACGACCTCGCCGACGACCCAGCCGCACGTCGTCTCCTCGATCGCCACTTCCGCTACGTCATGTCGGTCAGCGAATCCTTGATCGAGCGTGGCATCGAGGCTGGAGAATTCCGCGACGTGTCACCTGGCGTCGCAGCTGGGATGCTGGCCGGGAGCGGCCTCTATTTCAGCCAGCCCGGCATCCTCGATGACGTCGGCATGACTCGCGACGAAGCGAGCCACGAGATGACCGACATCGTCCTCCGATCACTTCTCAACCCAGAAACACAGCCGACGCCACAGCCGACGACGCAATTGACAGCGAGCACCCGATGAACACATCCGCCGCCCCATCACCCACACCGGCCACCGCTGCGTCAGTTCGCGATGACCTCATCGCCGAACAGGACGCACTCGATGCTGTCGTGGGTGATCTCGACGACGAACTCTGGTCGCTCGATACGCCGAGTCCACATTGGACGATTGCCGACCATATCGGTCACCTCACGTACTTCGATTGGACTGCAGCGTTGGCGATCACTGACCCCGATCGGTTCACCTCGCTCACCGCCGAACTGATGGATGCGATGACGGGCGGAACCGAGGACGCGATGGACCTCGCCACACTCGGCGACTACCGCGCGATGAACCCGAGAGAGCTCTGCCATGCATGGCGCACCAACCGCGGCGTGCTCTCCGAAGCCTCCGCGTCACTCGCCGATGACGATCGGGTCATCTGGTACGGCCCGTCAATGGGTGCGAAGTCGTTCCTCACCGCACGACTGATGGAGGCCTGGGCGCATGGTCAGGACATCATCGACACTCTGGACGAGGCAGGCATCGGCCATGCGGAGCGTCCCGCCACCGACCGTCTTCGGCACATCGCGCAGCTCGGGTTCATCTCGCACAAGTGGAGCTACATCAACCGCCAAATGGACGCTCCGACAGCGCCCGTCCGCGTTGAACAGGAATGCCGGCAGCACCAGCCCGAAGCCCATGCCCGCCAGCATGATGGTCAGCAGCAATACAGGCATTGGTTGAGGCAGGCTTCCGTGGGGAAAGTGGCGCGTACTATCCGGGAATTCCCG
>CAXMZV010000098.1:0-10291 GCA_964199985.1 Candidatus Ilumatobacter isfjordensis
GCTCACTTGGCGGCCTTCTCGGCTTCGAACTGCTCGGTGGCGCCGGAGACCTTGAGGAGCTTGGCGACGCGCTCGGTCGGCTGTGCGCCTTCCTTCAGCCAGGCAACAGCCTTGTCGTTGTCGAGCGTGAGCCCAGACGGATCCTGCCGAGGGTCGTAATGACCCAGGATCTCGATAAACCGACCGTCGCGGGGCGAACGGGAGTCAGCCGCGACAATGCGGTACTGCGGTTGCTTCTTCTTGCCAATACGTGTGAGTCGCAGCTTGACTGCCATCGTTGATCGTCACTCCAGAGTTGCGTGTTCGAGAAATTGAGAACGCCGAAAGACTAACGGAACGGGGTCGGCTTCCCACTCGGGTCTTTAGCGGGGAAGGCCGGGAATGCCGGGCATACCGGGGGTGCCAGGAAGGCCGGGGATGTCCATGCCGCCCTGTTCGATGTCGAAGCCGGCAGGCAGACCCTTCGGCATCTTGGCGCCGCCCTTGCCCTTCTTGCCTTTGCCCTTCTTGCCGCCACCCATGACACCCATCTTCTTCATCATCTTCTGCATCTCGCCGAACTGCTTCACCAGTCGGTTGACGTCGGCCACCGTGGTGCCCGAACCCGCAGCGATGCGGGCCCGCCGGGTGCCCTGGATGATGTTGGGGAAGGTGCGCTCTTCAGGGGTCATCGACGTGATGATCGCTTCGATTGGCTTGAGGTCGTCATCTTCGATCTTGGCGTTCTTCAACTCCTTGGGCATGCCCGGCATCATTCCCATGATTCCACCGAGCGGGCCCATCTTCTTCAGTGCCTGCATCTGCTCGAGGAAGTCGTCGAGGGTGAACTGGCCCTCCATCAGCTTGGTGGCAGCAGCCTCGGCCTGATCCTCGGTGAAGGCCTTTTCGGCCTGCTCGATGAGGGTGAGCATGTCGCCCATGCCGAGAATCCGCGATGCCATGCGGTCGGGGTGGAACTGCTCGAACTCGTCGAGCTTTTCACCAGTGGAGGCGAACGCAATCGGACGGCCGATGACTTCCTTGACCGACAGAGCCGCGCCGCCGCGGGCGTCACCGTCCATCTTCGACATGATCACGCCGTCGATCTGGAGCGTGTTGTGGAACGCCTCAGCGGTCTGCACTGCGTCCTGGCCGGTCATCGCGTCGATGACGAGGAAGGTGTAGTCAGGGTTGACGGCGCCCGAAATCAATCGGATCTGCTCCATCATCTCGGCATCGATCGACAAGCGACCGGCAGTGTCGACGATGACCACGTCGCGTCCGAGACGTTTTGCCTCTTCGAGACCGTCAGCCGCCGTGAGGATCGGATCCTCCGGGTCGGAGAAGACCGGCACATCGATCTGAGCACCGAGCGTCCGAAGCTGCTCGACGGCTGCTGGACGCTGCAGGTCGGCACCGATCATGATCGGGTTGCGACCCTGCGCCTTGAACCACTTGCCGAGCTTGGCCGACGCCGTTGTCTTGCCCGAGCCCTGCAGACCAGCCATCAGGATGACCGTTGGCGGCTTCGCGGCATAGGTGATGGCGAGGGTCTCGCCACCCAGCGCACGCGTCAACTCATCGTTGACGGCCTTGACGACCTGCTGTCCAGGGTCGAGAGCATTCGAACGCGTGGCGCCGATTGCGTGCTCACGAATCCGGTTGCATACCGATCGCACAACGGTGACGTTGACGTCGGCTTCGAGCAGTGCCGTGCGGATCTCTTTCATCACCTCGTCGACATCGGCCTCGGTGAGGCGGCCCTTGCCGCGGACCTTGGTGATGATGCCTTCGAGGCGGTTGGACAGGTTGTCGAACATCGTCGTCAACGTTACCGGGCTGATCCCACCTGGCCCGGGAGCTGCCCGAACTGAGCGTCGATCAGCGCTCGAGGAGGGCGGAGACGAATTCGTCGGGATCGAAGTCGACCAGATCGCCGATGGTCTCGCCGATCCCGACCAGCTTGACCGGAATACCGAGTTCGGTCTCGATGGCGAACACGATGCCGCCCTTGGCCGACCCATCGAGCTTCGTCAGCACCACGCCTGTAAGATCAGTGACTTCACCGAACTCGCGGGCCTGCGTCAGACCGTTCTGGCCGGTGGTTGCGTCGATGACCAAGAGCGTCTCGGTGACTTTGCCAGCACCCTTCTCAGCGACCCGCCGCACCTTGGCGAGCTCGTCCATGAGGTTGCTCTTCGTGTGTAAACGACCAGCGGTGTCGGCCATCACGAGCTGGATGTTCTTCGACGCCGCCTTCTCAACGCCGTCGAAGATGACCGAACTCGGGTCCGCACCGTCGGCGCCACGCACGATCTCGACGTCGCTGCGCTCAGCCCAGGTGGTGAGCTGCTCGGCCGCTGCGGCGCGGAACGTGTCGCCGGCGGCGAGCAGCACTGTGCGCCCGGCGTCGACCTGCTGCTTCGTGAGTTTGCCGATCGTGGTCGTCTTGCCGACGCCGTTGACGCCGACGAACATCCAGACATTCGTGGCGCCCTGGTCCAGCGTCTCGAAGTTCAGCGAACGATCGGACCCGGCGAGCCGCGACTTCATCTCTGCATCGAGGGCGTCCAACAGGGCGGCGGGTTCGGTGATTTCCTTGTCCCTGACTCGCGTGCGGAGACCGCCGAGCAGCTCGTCCGCGATGCCGACGCCGATGTCCGCACGGAGCAACGCTTCTTCCAACTCGTCGAACGACTCGTCGGTGATCGTCGACCGACCGAGCACACCCGCGATGGCACCAGCGAAGGTCGAGCGGGCTTTGGCCAACCGGTCGCGCAGCGTGCCGGCAGGCGGCTCCTCGACGACGGTGGGTTCCTCGACGACAGTGTCACCCGACGGCAGTTCGTCGGCCGTCGGAGGCGGCGCAGTCGGCCGTGGGGCAGTGCGCTGCGGCGGCGCCTGCACGCCTTCGCGGCGCCGGTTGAGGACGACGACGCCAACGCCAAAGGCGATGACGAGCACCGCCAGAATCAGAAAGATGATCTCGATACCCATGTGGGATGTGACGTTATCGGCGGCCGGTTACGCCCGTTGCGCATCCGCGTGACACCCGAGGTCAGGCGGACAGCCCAGATCGAGCACAGGGTCAGGCCGATACGGATGGCACGGTTGGGTACGTGTCTGGCGATGCCAGCCAGCGCACTTGGTAGGGATCGAGGCCGCCGAGGTCACGGTCCTGCGGTGAGAGCAGGTCGACCGGTCCCCACACCGCCAGGTCGATGCCCAGCAGGTTGAGGTCGATGGTCGTTGGTGTCGCTCCCACATTGGCAAACCCGACCAGATCCCCGAACCTCGGATGGTGTCGTCGCCAACAGAAGACTTGCTCCGCACCGACGTCGAGGTAGCGAACGGGTGCGCCGCCGTGGAGCTGTGGGCAAGCACGGCGCGCATCGACGAGGCGCCGAAGCGACGACCACATCCGGCCAGAGGGCCCGTCCCCGTCAGAGCGTCTCGCGTCGGCCACGGTGTCGAACACCGGCCGGTGAACCCAGCGCGAGTCACCTGACCGTTCGGGATCGTCGAGCACCCCGAGACCGTTGCCCTGGCCGAGTTCATCACCCATGTAGATGATCGGAATGCCCCCGTGACCGAAGGCGACGCCGTATAGCAGGTTTGCTCGGGCAATGGCGACGTCGAGTGCGTCCGCATCTGCTGCCTCGATCGCTGCGGTTGTGCCCACCAGCGCCGCGGTCATGCCGTTCGTGCGCTCGTCACCGGTTCCCTCGTTCGTTGCGAACGGCACACCCCTGGCCGCCGACCCCGGAAAATCACCGCGGTAGTACGCAGCGAGGAACGCTCGATGCCCCGTACCCGACACACCGGCCTCGCCAGCGTCATGGTCGTCGATCGCCCAGCCGATGTCGTCGTGACAGCGCACGTAGGTGAACCACGTCGTGCTCGGCGGCGGGTCGGGCAGTCGAGACAGCGCAACGCGTGCGAGGCGAGACTCGCCGGTCGCCAACATTGACCACGCCTGCACCATCAACTGGTTGTGGTACGCCAGATGACACTCGCGCCGTTCGAGTTCGTGGCGACCGAGGTAGCCGACGAGGTCGGCCGGTCCGACGATCGCCTCCGCGAGCAAGACTGTCGCCGGCGCTCCGATCGAAACCAGCGCACGCAGTGCTTGAGCGACCAGGTGTGCCTCCGGCTGGTTCTGGCAATTCGTGCCGAGCCTTTTCCACGTGAACGCGATCGCGTCGAGACGTAAGACGTCGACGCCCAGGTTGGCGAGCGCCAGGGCCACGTCCCCGATCTCGCACATCACGTCCGGGTTCGACCAATTGAGGTCCCACTGGAACTCGCGGAAGGTCGTCCAGACCCACTTCTCGATGTCCGGCCGCCACGTGAAGTTGCCCGGCGCCATCTGCGGGAACACCTCGGGCAGCGTTGCCTCGTAAGCCTGTGGCTCGACGTCGTCGTCGAACATGTGGAAGAGGTCCTGGTGGTACTTCGACCCGGCGAGTGCCTGCACGGCCCAGTCGTGATCGTCGCTCGTGTGATTGAGGACGAAGTCGGCGCAGAGGTTGATGTCGGCGCCATGCAGCGCTGCAATCAACGCGTCGAGGTCGCCTCCCGTGCCGTTGCGCTCGTCGGGGCGAAGATAATCACGAACCGCATAGCCACCGTCGTTGTCGCCGACTCGAGCGGCGAACAGCGAGAGCAGATGGAGCATGTCAACACCGAGTTCGGTCAGATGTCGGATGCGATGACGAACGCCCGCAAGATCCCCACCGAACTTGTCGACGTACGCCATGTACCCGACCCGCTCGGGCTGCTGGAACCAGTCAGGGTGCTGCCAGCGATCACGATCCCGTTGCCGGAGTTCCTTGGATCGCAGGGCGTGGCGGCTGCGCGCCGTCTCGATCAGACGGTCAGCAATGGCTGCTGTGCGATCTCCATAGAGCCCACGGAGCGCCGATTCGAGTTCGGGACGCCAGTCGGCGACCCGGTCACGAAACTCCTGGTCTCCTCGGCCCATCGCGTGCGATCGGCCCTATTGGACGAGCTGTCCGGCCTCGGACTTCTCGGTGACCACCTTCGAGGAACCGCCGGGCTGCATCGAGACGCCGAGGAGCACGTCGCCAGCCTCCATCGTGCGCTTCTGGTGCGAGACCACGATGAGCTGCGCATCCTTGCGGAACTCCTGGATGAGCCCGAGGAAGCGGTGCAGGTTGACGTCGTCGAGGGCTGCCTCGACTTCGTCCATCACGTAGAAGGGTGAGGGCCGCGAGCGGAAGACCGCGAACAGGTATGCCAGCGCCGTCAACGATCGTTCGCCGCCCGACAGCAGAGACAACTTCTTGACGTTCTTGCCGCTCGGCTTCGCTTCCACTTCGATGCCAGTGTTGAGCATGTCGTCGGGCTGCGTGAGCTTGAGGTTGCCCTTGCCGCCGGGGAAGAGGAGCGCAAACAGCTCGGTGAAGTTCTGAGCCACGTCGTGGAACGCCGTGGAGAAGACGTTCTGGATCTCCGCGTCGACTGCGGCAATGACCCGAGCGAGCTCGCGACGCGTGGTCCGTACGTCTTCGAGCTGTTCTTCGAGGAAGGTGTGGCGGGTCTGCAGTTCGTTGAACTCTTCGAGCGCCAGTGGGTTGATCGGGCCGAGGAGGCGCAGCTCGCGTTCGAGCTCACGGACACGCCCGGCTGGAGTCGCTCCGTCGGGGACCTCCGGCATCTCAGCAGCCTCAGCAACGGCCGGCTCGATGTCGAGTTCGCGGCGCAACGTTTCGATGGCTGTTTCGAGGCGTAACTTCGCCTCGGCTTCTTCGAGTTCCGCCTTGCGTGCTCGCTCGCGGGTGACATCGAGCGTCTGCTCTTTCTCAGCTCGCTCGCGGCGCAGGGTGTCGAGCTCGGTCGTGAGACCACGCACCTCGTCGCTCTGCTTGCGGCGCTTCTCAGCCAGCTCGGCGTAGTGACCTTCGACGACGTGACGATGCTGCTCGACGAGTGCAGCAAGACGATCGATCACATCAATTTGACGCTCGATGACCAGCCGCTGGCTCTCGGCGGCGATCCGTGCTTCCTTGTCAGCTTCGAGGCGACGCTCGGTCTCTGCGAGACGGCGCTCGTTGAGCTGCTGCCGTTCCTGCAGACCAGCGAGTCGAACCTCGATGTCTCGTCGGCGCGAGGACAACAGCGCCGAGCGGGCTTCAAGTTCGGCTCGGAGCTCACCACGCGCACGAGCGGCCTCGGCCTCGGCCTGCTCATCGCTCTCGAGAGCGGGCAGGAGCGCCTCGATCTCGGTGATCCGCTGTTGCTCGCGTGCAACGTTGGCTTCGGCTTCGGCGATGTTCCGGTCAAGCGTTTCGACTTCTGCTTGGATCTCGCGCTGTTCACCCTGCGTACGCGACAGACCTTCTGAGGCCGCACCGAACCGTGCGTCATTGGCATCGAGTCGCTTGGCCAGTTCGACCTCTGTGTTCTTGGCAGAACGGAGCGTCTGTTCCACCTCCGCGACAGCAGCGCGCGCACTTTCGAGCTCGGCACTTGCCGTGTTCGATCGTGCGGTGGCCTCATCGAGTGCGGCGGCCGTCGCTCCCCCGCCGGCAGCTCCGATCCGCCAGCCACTGAGTCCGAATCGGTCGCCGGTACCGGTGACCACTACAGCTTCGGGATGTTGCATCGCCGCGTCGAGTGCCTCGGAGAGTTCGTCGATCCGCACGGCCGAGCCGAGCAGACCGTCGAGCAGGGCATCGACCTCGGGGCGCTTGCTCCGTGCGTGAGGACGCACGGGGTCGCCCAATGTTGGCGCCGCCGGCGCACTGGGGCGAGCCCCGAGTGCGATCACTGCGCCACTCGTGTCACTGCTGCGGAGCGCGTCCAACGCACGTCGACCGGCGGCCGGATCGTCAACCACCACTGCGGTGAGCGACTCCCCGAGCGCCGCCTCGACGACGGGCTCCCAGCCTTCGTCGATTTCGATCAGATCGAGCAGCGTGCCGAGCACACCGTCGACGCCTTGGAGTCGCTCAGCACCGGCTCGGGCGCGGGCAGCATCGAGCGCCATCTGCAGGGCCTCCACACGGGCCGCCCACCGTGAGGCTTCCTCGGCAGCGTCGTTTCGGAGCGATTGGCGAACCTCGTATGTTGCCTGCGCTTCGATCGCGATCTGCTCGGCGACCTCGACTTCGTCGACGAGCGGCGCTTCGACGGCACCGGCTTCATCGCAGTCGGTGCGGAATCGGGCTGCCTCTTCCTGCGAGAGCTGCAAACGGTTCGTGAGTGATTCCTTGCGGCCGACCATCCGCTTGAGTTCACCCTCGGTGCGCTGGACGGCGGACGTGATCGACCGCAGTTCGCCGCGGACCTCAGCTGCCGCGCTGGCCGCCTTCGTGGTGGTCTGGTCTTCGCGCACGGCTTCGAGGATGTTCTCGCGTTCGCTGCGGAACGACGACTCGTCGAAGCTGAGCTGACCGGTTTCGGGCTCGAGTTCGGTGAGTTCAGCCGTCGACTTCTCGATCTCCTCGCGGAACCGAGCCGCATCCGCCTCGAGGTTCGCGACCACACCCGCATCGAGGAGTTGACCCTTGTCGCGTTCGAGTGAACGACGACGCTCGACAAGCACCGCCGCAAGTCCACGAGCCCGCTCACGAAGCTGCTCGACGTGACGCAGGCGATCGCTGATGTCACTCGCACCGCGTGCTGAGAGCTGCGACTCGATCGACATCACTGCGGTGTCGAGGGCGGCGAGTGCCGACTTGAGTTCGCCTTCGCCCGTGGAACTCTCGAGTTTGGTCGAGGCCAGCGCTTCGAGCTTCACGCGCAGGCCGGCGATCTCGCGACCGGAGACGAACGTCTTCAATGCCGTCAGTTCTTCGATGAGCGAACCATGACGTTCGGCGGCCTTTGCCTGACGTTCGAGTGGGCGCAGCTGCCGGCGGACCTCGCGCAACAAGTCCTGCACCCGGAGCAAGTTGGCCTCGGTTGCGTCGAGGCGACGCTCGGCCTTCTCCTTGCGCTTGCGGAACTTGAGCACTCCGGCGGCTTCTTCGATGATCGCCCGACGGTCTTCGGGGCGAGCGTTGAGCACTGCATCGATCTGGCCCTGGCTGACGATGACGTGCTGCTGCCGACCGACGCCCGCATCGCTGAGGAGTTCCTGCACGTCGAGCAGGCGACAACCGACGCCGTTGATCATGTACTCGGATTCGCCGGTACGGAACAGGATGCGCGTGACGGTGATCTCGCTGAACTCCAGGCCGAGCGTGCCGTCAGCGTTGTCGATGGTGATGCTGACCTCGGCGCGCCCGAGCGCCGGACGCTTCGCTGTGCCGGCGAAGATCACATCGTCCATCTTCTGTGAGCGCACGGCTTTCGGGGCTTGCGCTCCAAGCACCCAGGCAATGGCGTCGACCACGTTCGACTTGCCCGACCCATTGGGCCCAACCACCACGGTCACGCCCGGTTCCAGCACCATCGGCGTGCTGTCGGCGAACGACTTGAAACCCTTCAGGGTCAGATTCTTCAGGTACACAGCGGACACGAAGCTACTTGCTGAGTGCGCGTCTCCCCCAACACCGGCGACCAAGGTCGACTTGTTCGAGCGCAGCGAGCTCGGGCGACAGCCCGAGGACTCATCGGCAGCGACGCAGTCGCTGAGACGGCGTTTACCGTCGAGTGCCGGAGGGGCTCACCGTTGACAAACGGGACAGTAGTGAGTGGAACGGCCACCGGAGATGGTGCGTCGGATCCATCCGCGACCGCAGGTCCTGCAACGTTGCCCGGTCCGTCCGTAGACAAGATGTTCGTTCTGGAAGCTGCCGCTCCCGCCGTCCACATCGACGTATTGCGCGTCGCCCAGCGTGGATCCGCCGACGTCAATCGAATCGTTCAAGATGTCGATGATCGCATCATGCAGCCGCCACGTCGCTGCTGCATCAATCGTGTTGGCTGCCCGGTCGGGACGCAGGCGCGCTCGGTGGAGGATCTCGTCGGCGTAGATGTTGCCGATACCGGCTACCTTCGTCTGATCGAGCAAGAACGGCTTGAGCGCCTGGCTCGTGGACCGGACGAGCCGACGCAGGTGGGTTCTCGGGAAGTCCTCCGCGATCGGGTCGACACCGAGTCGGGCAATGGGCGGCAACTCGACGGCTGCGTTGGCAGGGTCGTACACCACGACCTCGCCGAACGTCCGTGGGTCGACGAACCACATCTCGGTGTCGTTGTCGAGTGACAGCACAACATGGGTGTGCGGCGGCCGGTCAGCGCCCCTCGCGGCAATGAGTACCTGCCCGCTCATCCGCAGGTGAATCATCATCGCGTCGCCAGAGTCGAGCGGCATGAGGAGGTACTTGCCCCGGCGATTGGCACGCAGGATCGTGGTGTTGGTCAACCCGTCGATCAGCGCTTCTCTCGATGTACGTCGGACCACTCGTTCGCGGCCGACCTCGACGTGTTGGACGGTTCTGCCGACCAGATGTTGCTCGAGTCCTCGGCGGACGGTCTCGACTTCGGGAAGTTCGGGCATCGAGCGGTCCCGTCAGGACAGTGCCGCAACCGCAACGGACGCAGCGGATTGCTCGGCGGCCTTCTTCGATCGCCCGGCGCCTTCACCGAGCACGTCGCCATCGAGCGACACGGTGACTGCGAACGACTTTGCGTGGTCAGGGCCCGTCGAGGTGACGCCGTACACCGGCGCACCGCGACCTGCGCGAGCCGCGAGTTCCTGCAGCTGGGTCTTGTGATCGAGTTGGTCGAGTCGGTCGACGGACGTCGACATCCGTGGCGCGACCCAGCGCCGGACCATGGCGTACGCGGGTTCCGTGCCACCGTCCAGGTACACGGCGCCCAGCACGGCTTCGAAAGCGTCGGACAGAATCGACGGCTTCTCTGCGCCGCCCGCCGACGCCTCACCCTTGCCGAGCAGGAGGTACGGACCGATGCCGATCTCCTCGGCGACCTCTGCCAGGGCGATGGCATTGACCACGCTCTTGCGGAGGTCGGTGAGCAGTCCTTCGGCAAGCGCGTCGAACTGGTGGAAGGCAATGTCTGCAATCACCCATCCGAGCACCGCGTCGCCAAGAAATTCGAGTCGTTCGTTGCTCTGCTCGCCAGGCGTCTCGGAACACCACGATCGGTGCGCCATGGCCCGACGGAGCAACCGCAGATCGGAGAACTCGTGACCAATCGTGGCCGCCAACGCCGCCAGGTCGGGCGCGGCGTTGTCGGGCACGTCGTGCGCCTCAGTCGTTGGCATGTTCGTGGACGTAGTCCACGGCGTCGCGCACGGTCTTGAGGTCTTCGAGGTCCTCGTCTTCGATGCGGAAGTCGGCGACACGGTCGCTCAGCGCTTCTTCGAGTGCCTCGA
>CAXMZV010000099.1:0-10287 GCA_964199985.1 Candidatus Ilumatobacter isfjordensis
TATTGGTGGCCAATGACACTTCGATGATGCCGGTGACGCGACCGATCGGTGATGACCTGCCGTTTCCCCGACCGTAGTGTGACCGTCGGCACCATCGCGACACGAATCGGAACGACATGACGAACTCAACCAGCAACGCCGCCGGCGCATCGACACGAGAGACGATCGACGAATTCCGAGCCCGCGTCGTTGCATTCCACGAGTTGGTTCCCAGCCTGATGGCCGGCGTCGACGATCCGCTCGAGCGCGGCAAGATCTACCGCCGTGCACTGTGCGACGCCCGTCTCGCAGCGGCGTCGTACCCGACCGAGTTGGGCGGGGCTGGCCTCCCGGTCGAGTACGAGGTCGCCGGTCGAGAGGCGGCGCTGGATCTCCTACCCGGCGAGGACTCGATGTTCACCCTGGGCGTCGGCATGGCCGTGCCGACCATTCGCGAGTACGGCACGCCTGCACTCCAAGAACGATTCATTCCTGCCGCGCTGCGCGGCGACGAGATCTGGTGCCAGCTCTACTCAGAGCCGGGCGCCGGCTCAGATCTTGCCGGCCTGACCACGCGTGCGGAGCGTGACGGCGACGAATGGATCATCACTGGCCAGAAGGTGTGGACGTCGCAGGCGCAGAACAGCGACATGGCAATTCTGCTCGCCCGCACCGACGCCGATCTCCCGAAGCACCGCGGCATCACGATGTTCGCGCTGCCGATGAATCAGCCGGGCGTCAGCGTGCGCCCACTCGTGCAGATGACCGGTGTTGCTGAGTTCAATGAAGTGTTTCTCGACGAAGCACGAATTCCTTCTGACTGGGTGATCGGCGACGTCAACGGCGGCTGGGCGCTGGCCGTGGCCCTCCTCGGACACGAACGAACCAGCCTGGGCCGCGGCGTCAAGACCGACGACGCCACCAAGTCGAAGGCGGGCCGGTCACCGCTCCCGTTCGACGGCCTCGTCGCTCGCGCCACCGCGGCGGGACGACTCGATAACCCAGTCGTCCGTCAGCAACTTGCGATCACCTACACCGGCGAGCGACTCGTCCCGTGGGGAACCCAGCGTGGACTGCATCCGTCGATCGGCAAGCTGTGGCGAACGATCCAAGGCCGCCAGGCAGCCCAACTCGCCCACGAGATCGGTGGAGCAACAGCGGCTGCCTGGGAAGCAAGCGACACCGACGCCGACTATTGGGCGTACCACGTGCTCAACTGCCGCGGCATGTCGCTGGGCGGCGGCACCGACGAGATCCAACGCAACACACTCGGCGAACGGGTGCTCGGTCTCCCACGAGAACCCGGACCCGATCGCAACACACCCTTTCGCGACCTCCCCGCCAACTGACGCGTCAGGCCCAGTACGGGTCGCGCAGGAGGCGTTTCTTCAACTTGCCGTGCGCCTCGCGTGGGAGTGCGTCGACGATGTCGTACGACTTCGGCAACTTGTACTTCGCCAGACGCTCGGCTGCGAACGCGGCGATCACGTCGACATCGATCTCGACGCCATCAGCCGGTTCGAGCACGGCCTTGACCTGCTCGCCCATGTCAGCATCGGGGATCCCGAAGGCCGCCGCGTCGGCAACGCTCGGATGCTCGATGAGCACCGCTTCGATCTCGGCCGGATACACGTTCGAGCCGGCGACGAGGATCAGGTCGACCCGCCGGTCGGCCAGGTAGAGGAAGCCGTCGTCGTCGAGCCACCCCAGATCGCCGACGGTGAAGCGCCCATCCGGCAGCTGGATCGACGCCGTCTTGTCAGGATCGCCGTGGTACTCGGGAGCGCCGTCGGCGCGCTTGCAGTAGATCGTGCCCACCTCACCCGGTGGCAGGTCGTTGCCGTCGTCGTCGACAATCGAGTACTCGATGCGCGGCGACGCCTTGCCGACCGTGCCCGGATGCGCAAGCCACTCGTGACTGTCACAGATGGCCGGCCCTGTCCCTTCCGACGAGCCGTACATCTCGTAGATCACGGGCCCGAACCAGTCGATCATCGCCACCTTCGCCCATGCCGGGCATGGAGCAGCGGTGTGCAAGATCCATCGGAGGCTTGACAGGTCGTACCGGCCGCGAACCTCGTCGGGCAGCTTGAGCATGCGGATGAACTGAGTCGGCACCATCGGACCCGAGGTGATCTGGTGCTGCTCGATGAGCGCGAGCGTTCCCTCGGGGTCAAATCGCCCGGCGATCACCACCGGTAACCCCTTGGCCAAGGCTGCTCCCATCACTGCCGTACCGAGGGCGTGATAGAGCGGCGTCGTCACGAGCGCAGTGCCCTCAGCGGGCATGCGGACAAAGGTCCCCCACCGGCTCCAGAGTCCGGGCCACGCCGCGATGTCGGCAGCGAGCTCGGAGCGAGTGACACCCTTCGACCGACCAGTGGTCCCGCCGGTGAAGAGCATCGGCGAGCCCGCTTGGCGATCGGTGAGCAGCGCGTCGCCCGCGGCGTCGAGCCACGCCTCGTACTCCGACCCCAGTTCGATGACTCGCTCGACGCCCGCGATCGATGCGGCCTCGTCGGCGAGTTCACACAGGCTCGCGTCAGTGATGATGAGCTGACACCCGCTGTCGGTGAGCAGCGCTGCAACCTCGACCGCCGTGAGGTGCCAGTTCAGTGGAACGATCCGAGCACCAGCGCGGACATTGCCAAGCGTGAGCTCTGCCCACTCGAGGCCATTGTGCGCAAGCACGCCCCAGACTGCCCCCGTCGCGACCCCTGCACCATCGAGGGCACGCGCCACTCGGCGGCCACGCACCTCGACGTCACGCCACGACATCGACACATCTCCGAAGGTCACCGCCGTCGAGTCCCGATCAGCTGGTGTCAGCATCCACTCGGGTTGGAGCGCTTCCCCCGTCTCAGTCATGGGCGAACCGTAACGAAACGCGTGACGGGTCGACGACGTACACGACCGAGTTGGTCGGTCTGCAACGCTGGCCACCATGACAACAGCTACGACGGCCACACCAATGGAGGACTCGTCGATTTCGCCACTGGTGCGACGCACCGATCAAGAGGGTGCGGCCATCATCGAGCTGCATCGCCCTCATCGCAAGAACGCGATCATCCCTCCGATGCTCGATGAGCTCACCGAGCACATCACCACCGCAAGTGGAGACCCCGACGTTCGCGCTGTCGTGCTGTGTGGAGCGGGCGGAGCATTCTGCTCGGGTCTCGACCTGACCGAGTACAACGCCGACTCGCCCCCGCCATGGCGCGCCACGGCCAGCGATTCCGCCCGCCAGGCGCATCTCGCGCTGGCCCGCTGCCCACACCCCGTCGTCGTCGCGCTCGAGCGTTATGCGATCAACGGCGGTGCAGCCTTCGCCCTCGCCGGCGATCTGATCGTGGTCGGCCACGACGCATGGCTGCAAGTCGCCGAGGTCAGAATCGGCATGGCTGCACCGATGAACCTGGCCTGGCTGACTGCGCGCTACCCCATAGCGACCGTGCTGCAGATCGTCCTCAGCGGCAACCGCTTCACCGGCGAGGACCTGCTTCGGCTCAACGTTGCTCACGAGGTGGTCGACGACGACAACGTCCGAACGCGTGCAATCGAGCTCGGTGTCGAGTTGGCGTCATATCCGGCTGGTGCCGCCCAGGTGTTGAAGTCTGCGACGCTCCGCCTCGGAGCTGCACTGTCGACCACCAGCGACATCGACGAGTGGTTCCAGCTCGCCGCCGATGTCGCTCCAGCCGGGGCACTCCCGCCGCGCTGACCCCAGTGACAGCTGGTCCCAACCCCGGCGTCGCTCGACCCCGGCGTCACTCCAAGGTTGGTACGGCCTGCCAGACTGGCTGTGGGGAACACCGCGACGATTGCCGTCGCCGAGACACTTGGGGAAGAGCGAAGACAATGACTGAGCAGACATCTGTCGACGACTGGTCGACCGACTACGAGATCTTCGATCCGCAGTACGCGACCGACCCGGTGCCGATCTGGAAGGACCTGCGCGAACGGTGTCCCATCGCGCACAGTGATCGCCATGAGGGGTCGTACCTGCCGACCAAGTACGCCGACGTGCAGGCCATCGCGAAGATGCCCGAGCACTTCTCGTCGCGCGATCCGCTGGTCGTGCCCCTGCCCGAAGGCATGCGCAACGACAAGAACTTTGAGAAGTACGGCGCGAACGCTCCGCCCATCAGTTCTGACGGCGCAGAACAAGTGTGGACACGCCGCCTGCTGCTGCCGCACTTCTCACCGCCGGCGGTGGAGAAGCATCGGGCGTATACAGAAGACGTCTGCCATCGGCTCATCGACGGCTTCATCGACAACGGGCAGGTCGATGGCGCCACCGGTTACGCGCAGCAGATACCGCCGCGCGTCATCGCCCACCTCCTCGGCGTCGACGAAGACCGCGTCGACGAGTTCACGTACTGGGTGCGCGCTGTCCTCGAGCTCGGGCTGCAGCAGCCTGAGCTCCGCGTGAAGTACCGCGACGTCATCCGCAACTTCTTCCGCGAGACCGTTGCCGAGCGCCGGGCAAACCCTGGCGGCGACGATCTCATTTCCGCGCTGCTCACCGCCAAGGATCCCGACGGCAACCCGGTCGACACCGAGATCGTCGTCGGCATGGCCAATCTCCAATTGGTGGCCGGCATCGACACCACCTGGAGTTCGATCGGTTCAGCCTTGTTCCACCTCGGCACGAATCCCGAGGACCTCGAACGGCTGCGCACGGAACCCGACCTCTGGCCCGGCGCGATCGAAGAGTTCCTCCGCTTCTACTCACCGGTCACCATGGCGCGCGTGGTCGACTCGCCGGTCACCTACGGCGACATCGACTTCGAACCAGGCGACAAGGTCCTGATGAACTTCCCCGGCGCGAACCACGACCCTGAAGTGTTCGAGAATCCAGACACCTTCATCATCGACCGCGCACAGAACCGCCACGTGGCGTTCGGCGCCGGCATTCATCGATGCGCCGGATCAAACCTCGCTCGACTCGAGATGGACGTAGCGCTCCGAACGTTCGTCGACCGGATCGGCGACTTCAGCGTGCAGACACCGAGCGAAGTGTCATGGGCCAGCGGTCAGGTGCGCGGGCCGCGCATTCTTCCGATCACGTTCTGAAGTTGCATCACACCCAGTTGGCTTCGACCCAGGAGCGAACCGGTGGGGCGAGTCGGTGGAGATGATCCGCAGGTGACTCTCGGATCTGTGTTGCGCTGATCGGCACCGTGACTCGGTCGGCGTCGACGACCACGGAGTGCGCATCGAACCGACGAGCGATTTCGCTCACGTACGCATCGGACGAGAACACGACGTGGGGCCCAGCCTCGAATGGCCACTCCGACCGGAAGAGCGCCATCCATCGGGCCCAGAGTTCCTCGTCGTCCCAGTCGTTCCACAGCTGGTGACGAACCTCTCGGACATGCACGGCGGGATGCAGCTCGGCAAGCCAGCCGGCACGGAGTTCGCCCGGGGCAGTGTCAGCTGCTGTCGAACTGTTGACGAACACGACCAACTGCTCGCAACGTTGTGCCGCCCAATCGATCATGAACGAATGGCCGAGGTGCGGCGGATCGAATCTGCCCACGATCAAGCCCGTTGCATGCCCTGCCGGATTCGACGTCAACGCCGCGCTCGAATCACTCATCGACTGTCCCTGACCTCAACTCGCCGGTTGGGCGGCGATTCCGGCAAGACCCATGACGACTCGGTGCCAACCAACTCGCAGTTCGCCCTCAGGGAGGCGGTCCCCATCGTCGCCAGACGGCAACAGGGCGGCGCGAACATGCGCGACGAGGTTGGTGGCCACCAGATCACCCACATCAGTGACCAAGGTCGCCGTGCGCGTGAGGCGCTGATCGGCACCCAGCACATCGCCGGTCCGCACTTCGACCGCGGCCGCTGCAACATCGGCGATCGTACGATCGAGGTACGACGAGCCTTCGATCGACCAGACCTCGGCAGCGTCGACCAACGGCAACACGTCGTCTCCAGACATCGCCGCTGCGAGCGCGCGGACGGCGTAGGCATACGCGAAGTCGACTTCGATCGTTTCGAACAGGGCCAGGGCATCTTCCTCGCGGCCGACCTGACACAGCGCCAATGCATAGGTGGTGCTGATCTCGGCCGCGTTGGCGCCCATGACCGACATCCGCTCGACAGCGAGTTCACCCATCACGACGGCGCGTTCGCCCAGACCGAGGTGCACTGCAGCACCAGCAGCCGCACTGACGGAGAAGGCAAGATCTCCGAACGCATCGCCGAGCGACAACACCTCTTCGATGCCCCGCTCGGCCTCTTGGTCACGACCGAGCGCGACCAGCGCGCGATTGCGAGGGCCGAGGGCCTGGACGAGGCCGAACTTGTCGTCGAGCGAGCGGAACTCGGCGAGCGCCCGACGCGACAATCGTTCGGCGTCCGCGAAGTTCCCGGTCCACAGCCGGATCGAAGCGAGGAGCGAGTCCATCATCGCCGGACTCCAGCGCTCGCCGAGTTCGAGGCCCTCAGCTCGTACAGCGTGAGCCAGTGCCTCGGCCTCGTCGAATCGCATGGTGAAGAACCGGATGTAGGCAAGGAGACCTGTGGCCCAGTTGCTTCCGGAGCGATCACCGAGATCGGAAAATTCGCCCGACGCAAGCAACAGCCGCTTCTCGGCAAGCTCGACGTCACCGGCCAGGAAGGCCACCCACGCCTGATGCTGTCGCACCCACGCCCGACCGCGGCGATCGTTGAGTCGCTCGCTCAGTGCTTCGGCCTCGCCGAGCAACCAGTCAGCGTCGGCGAGTGAGCCGCCGAACACTTCGGCGAATCCACGCTCGCGTAGTGAGGCAGCCAACTCGATGTCGTCGCGGAGCTCGCGGAAGATGTCGACGCTGCGGGCCAGCTCGCGGCGCGCCTCGGTGAGATTGCCCGACATCTGGGCGATCTGTCCGAGGAAGCGGCGCGCCTTGCCTTCGTGACGCTCATCGCCAGCCGCCACGGACGCCTCGAGGGCAGCCTCTGCATCACCGCGCGCAGCCTTGGGTTCGCGGCGACCGACCGCCGACTCGGCACGCAACAGCAAGAGCTCGCGCTCGACAGCAGCGCTATCGGGGCCGAGGTCGAGCGCACGCGTGGCATGCCGACTCGCCTGGTTGAACGCGCCAACATCGAGCGAGCGGCGGACCGCTTGCAACAACAACTGCACCGCATGTGCCTTGATCGCCGGCATCACGCCGTCGACGGGGCCGATCTCGGCCACAAGTTCCGCTGACGTCGCGGCATGGTGGGCCACCAGTTCGATCGGCACCATGGACTGGCCACTCATCACCGAAGCGACACCGGCGTGCCGTCGGGCGCGAACCAGCTTGGTCAGCATCCCGTACGCCACTTCGCGGACGACGTCGCTACGGAAGTGCCAGCGGGTGTCGTCGAGCTCGAGGAGCCCATCGTCGTCGAGGGTGTGCACATATTCCTGGTCGTAGCTCTGGCCGAGTGCGTCAGAAAAGTCGCGTAGGGATGAGATCGGCCCAGTTGCGCCCAACACCGCCGCGTTGTCGAGCACAGCGCGCGGGCCGGGGTCGAGACGATCGAGCCGCGCTGCAATCAACGCACGCAGGGAACCCGGCAACTCGGTGCTGTCTGGGTGCTCACGCGAGAGCACTGCCAACTCCGTGAGGAAGAGTGCATTGCCTCCACTGCGCTCGTACAACTGGTCGCCGAGACCGCGGCCGGGCTCGCCGTCGAACACCTCGGCAAGCAAATCATCCGCCTCGGAGCGCGTGAGCGGGTCGATGGGCATCCGAATCGTGATCGGGTGGTCCGAGGCGGGCGGCCAATCGACCGACGTGTCGTCACGTTGCGCGGTGATCAGCAAGAACGGTCGATCGACGAGCGACCGCGTCAACCGGTGCAGCAGCTCGATCAAGAGCGGGTCAGCCCATTGCAGGTCGTCGAGCCACAGCACAACTGGGCCCTGCCGCGATCGCCGACGGAGACCCTCGACGATCAACCGAAAGAGGGTTTCGCGCGACTCGGTCGGGCTCATGTCGTCCAGGACCGACGGGTAGCCCGAGAGATGCAACACCGCCTCAACGAAGTGATCGAGTGACGGGTCATCGGTGACGAACCCGTACCGATTGACCGCGCGTTCATGGGTGATCTCGCGGAGCTGGGACGCCGACATCGTCGTGTCCAGGTCCAAACGACGGAAGAGTGCCGAGGCAATCGGCGTCCAGACATTGCTCTCGCCGTAGGGCGCACAGACGCCAGCGAAGATCGTGACTTCGCGGCTCGGGAAGTCGTCGACGAGTTCGTTGACCAGGCGCGTCTTGCCGGCACCCGCCTCGCCCGTGACCGACACCGTCGCCGAGCGACCGTTGGCCACCATCGTCATCACCGACTGCAGCAGCTCGCGCTGTGTCGCCCGACCGACGAATGGCACCCGGTGCCGGTTGCCCGACCGGATTTGCGAGCGTCGTCGACCGAGGACGTTCCACACGCGCTCGGTCTGCTCGCGTCCTCGCACGACCACGCCTTCGATCGCCTCACGGACGATGTCGTCAGAGGCCAGTGTTGCCGTGGCATCGCCGATGTAGATACCGCCGGGAGGCGCAAGCGACTGCAGCCGCGACGCCACATTGACCACATCGCCCATCGCCGTGTAATCGTGGGTGCCGACGATCGAACCCACGAGCACTTCGCCTGTGTTGACACCAATTCGCAGGTGCAGTGCACCGTCGAGGTCCGCATGAGTCCGCGAGAACCGCTCGATTGACTGGTGCATCTGGAGGGCGGTGCGGATTGCTCGATCGGGGTCGTCCTCGTGAGCGACCGGCGCACCGAACAACGCCAGGATGCCATCGCCAAGAATCTTGTCGACGCGGCCGCCAAACGCGTTGATGTCGGCCTGCAGGGCCTCGAACGCACCGTCGATCATTCGCTTGGCTTGCTCGGGGTCGAGCCGCTCGGTGAGGGCGGCGTAGCCGACGAGGTCGGCGAACAGCACGGTCACCACGCGCCGTTCTTCCGTTGACGCGCCGAGCACTTCGTGCCCGCAGAACGGACAAAATCGGGCGCCGTCGGGAAGCGGCCGTGAGCAAGAGACGCACGCCATCAACATCTGATCGTACGGCAATCAACCGCGAGGGGGATGAGCCGGGCGACACGCATCGCTAGCGTCGACGTTGTGACCCGTCCGCATCCGATTGCCTGGCTGCGCGCCAACCCGCGTGCGGCTGATGCCATTCTCGCGACCTTCGTCACTGCCGCCGCGGTCATCTTTCACGTCCTCGCACTCGATCAAACCGAGGACTATCAAGATCCCTCATGGTGGACTGTGCCGCTCGTCGTTGCTTCGGTCTTCCCCATTGCCTGGCGTCGGACGTTCCCCATCCGGTCCGGGCTCTTCGTTGTCGCAGCGCAGATCATCACGGCGCTGGTCGACATCGATGGCACTGGCTTCCTTGGCGTCCTCATTGCGATCTATTCGCTCGGCGCGCACAGTTCTGGCAAGCGGCGAACCAACGCCCTGTGGGCGATCGGCGGCGGCATCCTGCTGCTGTACATCGCCGGGCTCGCGGTAGGTGAGGTGTACATCGGCGACTTCATCAGCAGCATCGTGATTCTCGTGACCGCCTTCGTGGTCGGGGACAATCTGCGCCGCCGGCGTGACAAGGCCGAGAGTCTGACCGAACGCGCTGAACGGGCCGAACGCGAACAAGCGCTCATCGCTCAGCAGCAAGTGAACGCCGAACGAACTCGCATCGCCCGCGAGCTGCATGACGTGGTCGCCCACTCGGTCAGTGTGATGGTCATTCAAGCAGCGGCTGCTCGACGCAATCTTGCCGACGCGCCCGACGTCGCCCATGCGGCGCTGACCAACATCGAAGACACCGGGCGACAGACAATGAACGAACTGCGCGGCATTCTCGGCGTGCTGCGCAGCGACACCGACGGTCCTGGTGGCGGTGGCTCGTCGCTCGCGCCACAGCCGTCGATGACCGATCTCGACGCGCTGGTTGGCTCCAGCGACGACCTGCCGATTCGGCTCAGCGTTCATGGCTCGCTCGACGATCTCTCACCATCGGTGACACTGATTGGATATCGCGTCGTGCAAGAGGCAATCACCAACGTCCGACGACACGCCGGTCCAGTCAGCGACGTCACGATCGGTGTCGAGCGCTGCGCAGATGCGCTGAAGATCACCGTTGCCGACGATGGCCGGGGCGCAGCAGCCGACGACATCGGTCCGGGCTACGGCGTCGTCGGCATGCGTGAGCGCGTGGCCGCGGTTGGCGGGTCGGTCAACGTCGGCCCTCGCAGTGGCGGCGGCTGGCGGGTCCAGATGATGTTGCCGGCCAGCTCTGAAGTTGC
>CAXMZV010000100.1:0-10199 GCA_964199985.1 Candidatus Ilumatobacter isfjordensis
AGAACGCTGAGCGGCGCTCGGGCGGCAGCGATGTGATCGCACGCTGTGGCGAGGCCGCGACGATGAAGGGGCGCGAGCGCCGCGCCGCCCATCGCACTGCTGCCCAGTCAGCAACGTCGAACAACGACGCGTCGGGGCCGTGGCCAGTCACCTTGGCGATCGGCTTCAGCGCATCGACGTCGACAGCCGCCTCACGGCCATCAAGTATCTCGGTGACCCAACCACCGATGCGCCGTCCATGCAGTTCGACGCGAACGATGGTGCCGACCTGAACCTGATGCGCAAGAACCTCAGGGATGAGGTAGTCGAAGCTCTTGTCGAGCCCGGTGACGTTCGGGAGGACCCGAGCGACCCGAGCAGCCACGTGGCGCCGATCAGGCCCCGACAGCAGCCTTGAACTCGTCGAGACGGCTGAGTTGCTCCCACGGGAACTGGTCACGGCCGAAGTGACCGTAGGCCGCAGACGCTTTGTAGATCGGGCGCTTGAGGTCGAGGTCGCGCACGATGGCCCCCGGACGCAGGTCGAACGTGGCACGCACGGCGGCCTCGATCTTGGCTGGGTCCTCCTTGGCAGTGCCGAAGGTCTCGACGAGGATGCTCATGGGCTGGGCCATGCCGATGGCGTAGGCCAACTGCACTTCGCAGCGATCAGCGGCGCCGGACGCGACGACGTGCTTGGCGACCCAGCGGCCGGCGTAGGCCGCCGAACGATCGACCTTTGACGGGTCCTTCCCGGAGAAGGCACCGCCGCCGTGGCGACCCATGCCGCCGTAGGTGTCGACGATGATCTTGCGACCGGTGAGACCGCAGTCACCCTGCGGGCCACCGATGACGAACTTACCGGTCGGGTTGATGTAGATCTCGTATTCGTCGTCGGCGAACTGCTCAGGAATGACCGGCCGGATGACCTGGTCGATGAGATCGGGGCGAATGACCGTGTCGCGATCGATGCCGTCCTGGTGCTGTGTCGAGATGAGCACGCCTTCGAGCGCCACCGGCACACCGTTCTCGTAGACAAAGGTGACTTGCGTCTTACCATCGGGGCGGAGGTACGGCACCTGACCGCTCTTGCGAACTTCGGCCAGCCGCTCGGCGAGCCGGTGCGCGGTGTGGATCGGCAGCGGCATGAGCGCTTCGGTCTCGTTGCAGGCGTAGCCGAACATCATGCCCTGGTCGCCTGCACCTTGGAGGCTGAGGTGGTCTTCGCCAGCCGAGCCGCTGCGAACCTCTTCACTCGCGTCGACGCCCTGGGCAATGTCGGGGCTCTGCTCATCGAGCGCAACCATGACGCCACACGTGCTGCCATCGAAGCCCTTGAGCGCGTCGTCGTAGCCAATACCGTTGATCGTCTCGCGCGCAATGCGTTGGATGTCGACGTATGCCGTCGTGCTGATCTCGCCGGCGACGATGCAGAGCCCGGTGGTGACCATGGTCTCGCAGGCGACGCGTGCGTCAGGGTCCTCGGCGAGAATGGCGTCGAGGACGGAGTCAGAGATCTGATCCGCCGTCTTGTCGGGGTGACCCTCGGTCACGCTCTCGGAAGTGAAGGTGTAATTGGCCATGGTGGGTCCGCTGTGTCCTGTCAGTGGTCGGAAATGTGTCTGATAATCAACGGGCGTTTCGAATGTCGACAACCGCGTCGATAACCGCCCGAGCGACATCTCGCTTGGTAGCGAGGTCGATCTCGACAGGCTTCGCGTCGGGCCGCAACAGCGTAACCGCATTTGTGTCGTGAGCGAACCCCACCCCGGGAGCACTGACGTCGTTGGCCACGATGAGGTCGAGCCGTTTGCGTTCGAGCTTGCCCTGGGCGTTGCTGACGAGATCAACGGTCTCTGCAGCGAACCCGACGAGCACGTGGTCGTCGCGCTTGGTGGCGCCGAGCCCGGCAAGGATGTCGGGTGTTGGTTCGAGCACGATCTCGGGAACGCCATCGCGCTTCTTGATCTTGCCGGATGCGGCGTGTGCTGGCCGGAAGTCTGCGACCGCGGCCGCCATGACGATCACGTCATGATCGATGGCCGCTCGTTCCATGGCGTCCTGCATCTCGGCGGCGGTCTCGACCGCTACGACCTGCACACCAACGGGCGTCGGCAATCCAACGGTCGACACGAGCGTGACCTGAGCGCCGCGCGCCGTAGCTTCTGCCGCGACGGCGTAGCCCTGCTTGCCAGAACTGCGGTTGGCGATGACCCGGACGGCATCGATCGGCTCACGCGTACCGCCGGCCGACACGACGACCCTGACTCCGGCGAGATCGGCGGGGCCGAGCACGCGTTCCGCTGCAGCAAGGATCGTTGCGGGGTCGGCGAGCCGGCCTGCACCCATGTCGCCGCCGGCCAGGCGTCCTGACTCGGGGTCGACGATGTGGACGCCTCGCTCCCGGAGTGTCGCGATGTTGTCGACGACGCTCGGGTGCTCCCACATCTCGGTGTGCATCGCCGGGCAGACGATGACCGGCGCCCGTGTGGCGATCAGCGTGTTCTGCAACAGGTCGTGGCTGTACCCCATGCGATAAGCAGCAATCGACTTTGCCGTCGCCGGTGCCACGATGACCAGATCAGCACCCTGCCCCACTGTCGTGTGCGGGATGGGCGTGGTGGGGTTGTTCCAGAGTTCGGTCTGCACGGGCTCAGACGCCAGCGCGCTCAGTGTCGTGGCGCCAACGAAGTGCTGCGCCGCGTCGGTCATGATCGGCACGACATGTGCGCCGGCATCAACGAGACGACGTGAGACTTCGATGGCCTTGTAGGCAGCAATGCCGCCGGTGACACCCAGCACGATGCGCTTGCCAGCGAGAGGCGACGCGCTCATCGATGCGAGTGTGCAGTGTTCAGCTGTCGGCGTCGCCAGCAGCGTCGGCTGCGGCCTGTGCTTCAGCTTTGGGATCTTCTTCGACCTCGACCTCTGCGACAGGCTCGGGCGCCTCGGTCCAGACGATCTTGTTGGCAGCGATTTCTTCGAACGCCATCGACAGCGGCTTGTGCGCCGTTGACGACACCTGCGGCGGGATCATGTGGCCGAGGCCTTCACCGAGTTGATTGAAGTAGGAGTTGATGTTGCGTGCCCGCCGTGCAGCCAGCGTGACCAGCGTGAACTTCGAGTCCACCTTGTCGAGGAGTCCCTCGATAGGAGGATCAATCATCGTGTCGTGATCAAGCGCCATAAGGCACGCAATGCTATCGGGTTCAGGTCAGCGTGCCGCGTCGATGATCGCGAGCATCTCGGTGATCGTGTCTTCGAGGTCGTCGTTGACCACGACGTGGTTGGCGAGATTTCGACCGATCGGTTCTTCTTCTTCTGCCTTCTTGAGGCGAGCCAACACCTTGTGGTCGACGTCACCACGTCCACGGAGGCGACGCTCTTGCTCTTCGCGCGATGGCGGGAGAACAAAGATGAGCATCACGTCGGGTCGCAGACGTTTGACCTGCTGGGCGCCATCGACTTCGATTTCAAGCACGATGTCGCGTCCATTGGCCAAGCCTGAGTCCTCATTGGGGACCGGAGTGCCGTAGTAGTTCCCGAGGAAATTCGTCCACTCCAAGAATCCTCCGGCTTCGATGTGGGACTCGAATTCCTCCGGCGTCACAAAAACGTAGGCATCATCGGCCTCACCAGGCCGCTGTTCGCGAGTGGTCCATGACCGACTCAACCACAGTTGCGGATCACGTTTGACCGCCGCATCGACGATCGTGCCCTTGCCGACCCCGCCTGGGCCGGACACAACGATGATCAACGGGCGTCAGCCGAATTCTTCGAGCAGGGCCTTGCGTTGCTGGGCCCCGAGGCCCTGCACGCGACGGTTGTCAGCGATGCCGATTTCTTCCATCAGCCGACGCGCCTTGACCTTGCCGACACCCGGCAGCGATTCGAGCATCGAGACGACCTTCAACTTGCCGACGTTGTTGTCGTCGGAGTCGAGTGCCTCTTGCAACGACATCGAACCCATCTTCAGACGAGCCTTGATCTCTGCCCGAGCGGCGCGAGCCTCCGCCGCTTTGACGAGAGCTGCAGCCCGCTGCTCTGGAGTCAATTGTGGAGGTGTAGCCATGAAAGTCACACTAACGCGCTGAGGTCAGCTATGCGGACGATCCCACGCCCCGCAGCCCATTCGACCAGCTCAAGCTGGACGTTTGCAGCAGCCCGGGGGTCCACGAAGGACGCGGTTCCGACCTGGACGGCCGATGCACCGGCCAGAAACATCTCAACGGCGTCCCAGCCCGATGCCACTCCCCCGACGCCGATGATCGGGAGGTCGGGCAGCGCGGCGTGCACGTCGTGGACCGCCCGGACCGCCACGGGGTGGATGGCCCGCCCGGAATACCCGCCACCACCGGCACCCAGTGTCGTGTCGAGCGAGTCGGGGTCGTAGGCCAGGCCGAGCAGCGTGTTGACACACGTGACCGCCTCGGCGCCTGCTTCGTGGACTGCTGCTGCCACTTCGATGATCCGGTCAGTGTTGGCGCTCAACTTGGCCCACCGCGGTCGATTGCAACCAGCAGTTGCTGCGACCACGGCGGCCGACAACTCGATGTCGTGAGCAAAGATCGCACCGCGTCCCTCGAGATTTGGGCACGACAGATTCACTTCGACGGCAACGACCTCGGCGGGTGCACCAGCCAACATCTCGGCGGCGAGCTGGTAGTCCTCGAGTGAACGACCCCAAATGCTGCACACCACGGTGGCGCCCGTGTCGATCAGCGGTGGCAGCACGTTGGCGAGCCAGTACTCCACCCCGGGCCCTTGGAGCCCGACAGCATTCATCATGCCCTGCGTGGTGGGATGGACCCGCGGTGCGGGGTTTCCGGCCCACTCGAACGGCGCGAGTGACTTCGTGACGATGGCTCCGACGGTGGACAAGTCCACGAACGGCGCCATCTCGATGCCGTACCCCGCCGTGCCCGACGCCATCATCACAGGAGCGTCGAGCGTGACCGAACCGATTGCGACCGTCGTATCCATTACTCGACCATCACCGAGCGACGGATCCGTTGGCGTGGTACTCCTGCAGTGGTCGGACGCCGAGGATGACTCCGTCTCGTTCGGCCAACCCCTCTGCCGCCGCAAGCGCCGCATCGACGGTCGTGACACAGCTGACCCGGTGCAAGCTGGCTGCTTTACGAATGTGCGCACCGTCGCTCCGACCGATTCGGCCCCGCGGTGTATTCACCACGAAGCTGATCTCACCCGCTGCGATCAGGTCGACGGCGGTGGTCCCCGCACCGTTGGTCTCGACGTCTTGCACCTTGTCGAGCACCTGGTCGACCTTGACGTCGAAGCGTTCGAGATATTCAGCTGTACCGACCGTCGCAACGATCCCCAAGCCGAGGGCTCGCATCCGCTGTGCCACGACGAGGCCGGCCGGCTTGTCAGGGTCGGCAAGCGACAAGAACACCGTTCCCGACTCGGGCAAGATCGTGCCCGCCGACAGTTCGGCCTTGTAGAACGCCTTGCCGAAGGTGTCAGCAATACCCATCACCTCGCCTGTCGACCGCATTTCTGGCCCAAGCGCGGGATCGACCTCGGGGAAGCGGCTGAACGGCAGCACTGCCTCCTTCACCGACACATGGCCGCCAATCGCCGGCTGCAGCAGACCTTCGGTCCGCAGCTCAGCCAATGTGGCCCCGAGCATCACCCTGGTCGCGACCTTCGCGAGTGGCACCCCGGTTGCCTTGGCAACGAACGGGACGGTTCGGCTGGCACGCGGGTTGGCCTCGATGACGTACACCGTGGTCCCGGCAACGGCGAACTGGACGTTGATGAGCCCACGCACATCGAGCCGCTTGGCAATCGAGCCGGCGTAGGCCTCGATCACTTCGACGACCCATGACGGCAACGTCTGCGGCGGAATGGCACATGCCGAGTCGCCGGAGTGCACACCGGCCTCCTCGACATGCTCCATCACACCGCCAATCAACACCTCACCGGTGTGATCGCGAATCGCATCGACGTCGACCTCGGTGGCGTCCGCGAGGAATCGGTCGATGAGCACCGGACGTTCGGCCGAGAGTCCGCCTTCCTTGCCAAGGCTGCCGAAGCCGGCCAGCTCCTCCATTGCCGACGCGAGGTGGTCGCGATCGTGCACGATCTGCATCGCCCGCCCCCCGAGCACGTAGCTCGGTCGGATGAGCACCGGAAAGCCGATGTCGTCGGTGATTGCCAGCGCCTGGTCGAGGGTCACCGCAGTCCCACCGGGAGGCTGCGGGATCTTCAACTCGTCGCAGATCTTGTTCCACCGCTCACGGTCTTCGGCGGCGTCAATTGAGTCGGGGGACGTGCCCGCCACGAGGTCCAGCGGGATCTCGCCGGCCAGCTTCAAGGGCGTCTGCCCGCCGAGTGACACGATTACCTTGTGCGGCTGCTCCGCGGCGATGACGTTGAGCACGTCCTCCTTGGTCAGCGGCTCGAAGTAGAGCCGGTCAGACGTGTCGTAGTCGGTGGACACGGTCTCGGGATTGCAGTTGATCATGATCGTCTCGAACCCGGCGTCGCGCAGCGCGAACGACGCATGCACGCAGCAGTAGTCAAACTCGATGCCCTGCCCGATGCGGTTCGGCCCCGAACCGAGGATGACGACCTTCTGGGCGTCGGATTCACGTACTTCACTCTCGTCTTCGTACGTGGAGTAGTGATACGGCGTCTCGGCGGCGAACTCGGCAGCACAGGTGTCGACGGTCTTGTAGGTGGGAATGACGCCCGCGGCTTCACGAGCAGCGCGCACCTCGTCTTCGGAACGGCTCCACTGGTAGGCGAGCTGCACATCGGAGAAGCCGAGTCGCTTGGCCCGTTTCCAGTCCCGTGCGGACATCGAGTCGAACCCCACGGCGGAGAGGTGGTCGCGTTCTTCGTTGATCCGCGACATCTGATCGAGGAACCAGGGATCGATGCCCGTCCGGTCGTGTACAACCTCGATCGTGATACCCCGACGCAACGCTTCGCCGACGTGCAGGATCCGGTCTGGCGTGGGAATGGCGGCCTGGACGAGCAGCGATTCGTCATCGGGGAACTCGGTGAGGAGCCGATCTCCGGCCGCGTCGCAGCCGAGACCGTGATACCCGAGTTCGAGTGATCGGATTGCCTTCTGCAAGCTCTCGGGGAACGTCCGGCCGATGGCCATCACCTCACCCACCGCCTGCATCTGAGTGCCGAGGATGCCCGACGCTCCAGGAAGCTTTTCGAACGCCCACCGCGGAATTTTGGTCACGACGTAGTCGATCGCAGGTTCAAATGACGCTGGAGTCGCATACCGGGTCTGGCCCGTGCCATCAGGCGTGAGTCCCCGGCTCAGCACGGCGGCGACTCCAGTCGCTTCTTCGGCTGCGTTATGAGCGGTGATGTCGTTCGGAATCTCGTCGAGCGTGTATCCGACGGCGAGCTTCGCTGCAATCTTCGCGATCGGGAAGCCCGTGGCCTTCGAGGCCAATGCCGACGAACGCGACACGCGCGGGTTCATCTCGATGACGACCTGACGGCCGTCGGCCGGGTTGACAGCGAACTGCACATTTGAGCCGCCGGTCTCGACGCCGACTCGGCGGATGCAGGCAATCGCGGCGTCGCGCATCTGCTGGTACTCGACATCGGTGAGTGTCTGGATCGGTGCCACCGTGATCGAGTCACCCGTGTGCACGCCCATCGGGTCGAAGTTCTCGATGCCGCAGATGATCACGCAGTTGTCGGCGTGATCGCGCATGACCTCGAGTTCGTATTCCTTCCACCCGACGATCGATTCCTCGACGAGAATCTCATCGATCGGGCTGGCTTCGATACCAGTCGCCGCCATCGTCTCGAACTCTTCGACCGTGTACGCGATACCTGTGCCGCGTCCGCCGAGAATGTACGCCGGACGGATCATCGTCGGCAGGCCAATCTCCAGCATGGCCGCACGGGCCTCGTCCATCGAGTGAGCGATCCGGGACCGACAGGACTCGAGCCCGATTTCGGTCATGGCGACCTTGAAGTTCCCGCGATCCTCTGCAGTTGCAATCGCTTCGGCGTTGGCACCGATCATCTCGGGCTTGCCCGGAACGCCGATCAACCCGCGCTCGAAGAGTTCCATGGCGATGTTCAAACCGGTCTGGCCACCGAGGGTCGGCAACACGGCATCGGGTTGTTCCTTGTCGATGATGGCCGACAGCACTTCCCAAGTGAGCGGCTCGATATAGGTCGCATCCGCGAAGTCCGGGTCGGTCATGATCGTCGCCGGGTTCGAGTTGGCGAGGATGACTCGGTAGCCCTCTTCTTTCAACACTCGACAGGCTTGCGTGCCCGAGTAGTCGAATTCACAGGCCTGACCGATGATGATCGGCCCAGAGCCGATGATGAGGATCGATTCGATGTCGTTACGCCGGGGCATCAGATACTCATCTTCTTGGCGGTTGCTTTCTGGATCATGTCGGCGAACTGCCCGAACAGATAGTTCGCATCGTGAGGGCCGGGGTTGGCTTCGGGGTGGTGCTGGACGCTGAACGCCTGCTCGCCGTTGACCTGCAGGCCCTCGCACACACCGTCGTTCAGATTGACGTGCGTCATCTCGGCAATGCCGCTGAGTGAGTCGGGGTCGACGGCGAAGTTGTGGTTCTGGCTCGTGATCTCCACGCGTTCAGTCACCAGATTCTTGACCGGGTGATTGCCGCCGTGGTGGCCGAACGGCAGTTTGACGGTGCTGGCCCCGATTGCATTGCCGAGCAACTGGTGTCCGAGGCAGATGCCGAAGATGGGCACTTGCCCGATCAGACCACGAATGGCCTCGATGGCGTACGGCGACATTGACGGGTCACCAGGGCCATTGCTGAGAAAGACACCGTCGGGACTGTGTGCGAGCACCTCTGCCGCCGTTGTCGATGCGGGAACGACCTGCACTCGACCGAGCCGAGCCAAGCTGCGTCCGATGTTGGACTTCATACCGAAGTCCATCGCCACGATGTTGGTTCGGCTGTCGGGGTCAGCGGCCGGAATCACGTACGGCACATGCGTGGTCACCGTGCTGACGAGATCGATGCCGTCCGTGCCGGGCTCAGTGGTGGCCGCCGCGAGCAGCTCTGCTTCGGAGGCGGCGCCGAAGGCACCGGGCAGGGCGCCGCTGTCGCGCACGATGCGCGTAAGGCGCCTGGTGTCGATGCCCGCAATGCCGGGCACACCCTGCTGGAAAAGCATCGACCCCAGGTCCGACTGGGCCCGGAAGTTGCTGTGGCGACGCGCCAGGTCGCGTACGACGATGCCGCGGCAGAACGTGCCGGCGGATTCGAAGTCGCTGGCGTTGATGCCGTAGTTGCCGATGTGCGGATAGGTGAAGGTGATGATCTGGCCGGCGTAGCTCGGGTCGGTGATGACCTCCTGGTAGCCGCTCAACACCGTGTTGAAGACGACCTCACCAGCCGCAATCGGCGCTGATTCGCTGATTGCGGCGCCGATCAGTTCGCCTTCGAAGACTGAGCCATCAGACAGCACCAGCGCGCCTTCTCGAATCCCTCTGGTCGACCCTTTGGTAATGGCGGCGCTCATCGGTTTTCCTCAATGTGCATGGGGGTCTGCATGATCATGCAGTGTAGTGGATGGTCATGCGTTTTCACTTCTGTGCCTTTCCGTCGCGCACGACGACGTCGCCACGCAGAATCGTGTGTTTCACACGGCCGGTCAGCGGCACGCCGACGAACGGTGTATTTCTGCTCTTGCTCGCCAGCTGTGCGGGAATGACTTCCCATGCCTCGTCCGGGTCGAACGCTGTGAGGTTGGCCGGCTCGCCCGGCGCAATCGGTCGGCCGTGCCGATCCGCGATTCCGGCGATCGCCGCAGGCTTCCACGACATCGCCGCCACGATGTCGGCCAGCGGCATGTCGAGGTGGGCCACCGCGACACCAAGTGCTGTTTCGAGCCCGAGCATCCCCGGGGGCGCTTGATCGAGCGGCCGTTCCTTCGCCTCGGACACATGTGGTGCATGATCGGTGGCAATGGCGTCGATCGTGCCGTCTTGCAGGCCCTGGCGGACCGCCCGAATGTCGTCCATCGTGCGCAGCGGCGGGGTGACCTTGTAGAGCGCGCTGTACGACGCCAAGAGTTCGTCGGTCAGGCTGATGTGGTGCGGCGTCGCCTCCGCGGTGACCGGCAGGCCGTCGGCCTTGGCCGCCCGCACGAGTGCAACCGATCCGGCCGTCGACAGATGCAGGAAGTGAGCAGGCGCCCCGGTGAGACGGACCAGTTCG
>CAXMZV010000101.1:0-10119 GCA_964199985.1 Candidatus Ilumatobacter isfjordensis
TCGACGGCGACGTGCCCGTTGACCTCGCGAGCGAGGCCGAACGAGCAACGCTGCTCGAGGATGTGCCCGACGCTGTGGCGTTGACCTGCGGTGACGTTGTCACCGTGACAGGAGATCGCGCCGCCAGACACTCGCTGGTCCGGTCGATGTTGTGTCAGCTCGCCGTGATGTATGGACCCGCTGATTGGCAGTTGGTGGTGGTGTCGGCAGACCCGTCAGCGTGGGAGTGGTCGGCGTGCCTCCCGCACAGCCGCTCGGCACATGACCGACCGCCGATCATCGATCCGTCCGGCGAGTGTCTTCTCGCCACCGAACTCGGCGCTGAATTCGATCGGTCACGGGCGACAGTCCTCGTCGTCGATGACGCATCGCTCTTCGCCGTACGCACGGGACACCTCCGCCGATTCATCGATCGGACAGCTCCACTGACCCTGACGTGCGTCGGGCCGGATGGTGCCGTGCCTGCCTTGACGTGCACGACGATTGTCGCCAGGGCGACAGGTCGCGTCAGCGTGTCAGTGTTGGAGGAGGATCCGGTCTACGCCGATGGAGATCTGCTGATGTGTGGGGTCTCACATCATCGGGCCGCGCAGGTGGCCTGTGCCTTGGCTCGTCTCGTTGACCCTGAGGAATCGTCGTTGTCCGCGTCCAACCCGCCCGCGAACGTGGCGCTCAGCGAGATCGAACCAGTGCTGAGTGACAGCACGGTAGCAGGCAGCTCCGATATCGAGCGCAGCAAGGCGGTGTCGGCGGTGTCTCGTCGATGGCAATCCGCAGGGCACGATCCTGCTCCTCGCACGGCCATCGGGCGGTCTGCTGACGGTCTGGTCGAAGTCGATCTCGTCGCCGACGGACCGCATGCCCTCATTGCGGGAACCACGGGTGCCGGCAAGAGCGAGCTCCTGCGAAGTCTGGTCGCCGGCCTCGCCCTCCGGCACAGCCCTGAGCACCTGACGTTCGTCCTCGTCGACTACAAGGGCGGGTCGACCTTCGACCGTTGCGCCGACCTCCCGCATACCGTCGGCGTCGTCACCGACCTCGACTCCGGGCTGGCAGAACGAGCGCTGGTCAGTCTCGAGGCCGAGCTGCATCGACGCGAGCGGCTCTTGCGCGCCGTCGGAGCGACAGACCTCGCCGGCTACCGGCGGCACGTCGACGCGACGGTGTTGCCGCGCCTGGTCGTCGTCATCGACGAGTTCGCTGCGCTGGCCAAAGAGCTCCCAGACTTCTTGGCCGCGCTGATCGGCGTGGCGCAGCGCGGGCGCAGTCTCGGGGTCCATCTCATCTTGGCGACGCAACGACCGGCGGGCGTCGTGAACGACGACATCAGGGCCAACACCAATCTCCGTCTTGCGCTCCGCTTGAACGACACGAGCGACGCACATGACGTCGTGGGGGATGTGACTCCGGCCAAGTTCGCCCGGGCCGTGCCCGGACGATCGGCGCTCCGTCTCGGTCCGGGTGAGCTGGTTGTCTTTCAAGCAGCACACTGTTCCGGTCCGCTACGGCGACGCGCTGCAGGACTTCGCGCTGTGGCGAGTGGCGCCGGAGCTGGCGCGCCCTCAGGTCATCGCGACGAGCCGACCGAGCTCGACGTCGCGGTACGTATCGTGACCGAGGCGGCCCGCGACCTCTCGATCGCTGCACCTCACCGCCCGTGGGTCGATGCGCTCCCTGATCGGCTGACGTGCGCCACAGTTGACCTCGTTGCCGACACGGTTGATCACGGTGGCGTCGGGGTCATCGACGACCCCGCCCACCAATGCTCGCGTGTGCTCCGCTGGGATCGCGATGCCGGAAGCCTTGCGCTCGTCGGGGCGCTCGGGAGTGGCACAACGTCGACGATGCGGGCCGTGATTGCCGAACGCTGTCGCCGCCGCACCGCAGACGTCGAGCAGTGGTACGTGATCGATGCCCGCGTCGAGTTGTCGCTCGACGAGCTGGCCGAACTTGGACACGTTGGTGCGGTCATTCGGCTCCATGAGCTGGAACGGCTCCATCGTGTGCTCAACCGGTTGGTGGTCGAGATCAATCGTCGAACTGCCACCACGGTCGATGATCGATGTGTGTCGATGGCGATCGACGGTCTGAACTCGCTGCGCACCGCGCTGTCGTCCGTCGAGCACGCAGCAACGCTGACATTGCTCGAGCGGGTGCTGTCCGACGGCCCCGCTGTCGGGGTGATGAGCTGTTGGACCGGCGCCGGTGTCAGTGCGTTCCGATCGGCGACGGCGGCGGAGACGTGGGTCTTCCGATGCGATAACAATGATGTGGCGCGAAGCGCGGGCGTGGCCCCCGTCGAGAGCGATCATCCAGGTCGGCTGCGCGTCGCATCAACCGGTCACGAAGCGCACGTCGCCGTCGATGCCGGCCAGATCGCGATGCCGAGTCAACTGCAGGTCGGCGACGCTGCTGCGGTGGGGCCGTCGCCTGTGGAGGTGCTGCCGTGCCGGGTGGCGTCTCGCGAATGGGCGGGGCCGTCGGGCCGACAGACGAGCGCTGGCCTCGATCTCGACGTCGGGCTCGCGTACAGCGACCTGGGTGCGGCGTCGTTGCGGGTGCCAGCCGGTGACCACGTCTTCATCGGAGGGGCAGCGTCGACGGGCAAGACCACCGCTCTGCGCCACATCGTTGCGTCGTGGCGGGCGGTGCACCCGAGCGGGGAGGTGATTGTCGTGGACCGGCGGCGGCCACTCCCGGTCGATCTCGATGGTGATGGCACAGTGAGGGTCGCGCCGATCTTGATCTTGGCGGACGATGCTGATCGCGTCGATGACGCTGATGGTCGGCTTGCCGCGATCGTCCGCAGTGGTCGGCCTGACATCACCGTCGTCGCAGCGGGTCGGCTCGAAGCCGTGCGCGCTGCCTATGGACACTGGACGCGCGATGTGGCCCGGAGTCGATGCGGTCTGATCCTGACGTCGGCCGGCGAGGTGGACGGCGACCTTCTCGGGGTTGCACTGCCGCGGCGGACGCCGGTCCCAGCGCGGCCCGGTCTGGCCTGGGTGGTCGACGGTTCCGGTCTCCGCCTGGTGCAAGTCTTCGATGCTCAGCCGCTGGATGTATTGCCCAGCAACCAGCGTGGTCCGGCGCCGTATTGAAGCGCTTCGTCGTCCGAGTTGTACAGCGCGCAGGAATCGAGGCTGAGGCATCCGCAGCCGATGCAGCCATCGAGCCGTGCCTTCATCGACTCCATCAATGCAATCCTGTCATCCAACATCGGCTGCCAGGTGCGTGCCAGTCGAGCCCAGTCCCGGCGGGTCGGCGTACGGCTGTCGGGGAGGGTGTCGAGCGTCGCACGTATTTCGCTGAGTGTCAGGCCGATGCGTTGCGCAACGCGGATGAATCCGACTCGGCGCAACACGTCTGACCGGTATCGACGGTGGTTCGCGTCGTTCCGAATGCTGCTGATCAACTCGTGCTCCTCGTAGAAGCGAAGCGCAGAAGTGGCGACCCCGGCTCGCTCAGCGACCTGTCCAACCGTGAGCAATCGCTCCTTGTTGGCAACGCCTGAGCGCCGAGCGACTTTTCCCTTGACTTCAACCACTGTTGAAGTCTTACCGTTCACTGTCATGAGCGCAACCGACACCGCATCAGCAACCACGACCGGCGGCGAGATCGTCGCTCAATACGCAGACCTCACGGAAGGTGCGATGACGATGGTCAAAGCAGACGGCCGTCGCATCTGCCTGGTCCGGACGGCGACAGGGGTGCACGCGATCGACAACGCTTGTCCGCACGAGGGGTACGGCCTGGCCCAAGGGTCACTCGACGGCGAGCTGGTCACGTGCCAGTGGCACAACTGGAAGTTCCGTGTGAGCGACGGGGCATGCACACAAGGGGAGGAAGCGGTGCGCGTCCACGACGTATCGATCGACGACGACGGCGCCGTTCGCGTGGTCGTCAATCGGCCCGATCCGACGGCGTTGATTCCGCAGTTGATGGAGAGCTTGCGGCGAGCGATCGAAAACCACTACATCGGACAGATCTCCCGCGACGTGATCCGATTGCTGAAGGCAGGTGCCGACCCCGTCGAGCTGGTGTGGCTCGCCGTTGAGTACGGAGCCCCACGTTCCGAAGATGGTTGGGGCCACACGATTGCCTCAGCGACCGACTGCCTGTCGATGCTCGACTTCCATCACGGTGACGAGCGGGCTCTGCCGGTGGTGCAGGCGATCGCAGGGATCGCCGAGATCGAGCGCGGACGCCCCGTCAATCAACTCCCGCCACCGGCGACTTCAGGACCGATCTCGCTGGAGGCCTTCCGTCAGGCAGCGGAGGACGAAGACATCGTCGGCGCGCAAGCGATCCTCGGTGCAGCGCTCGCAGGTGGGGCCGCTGCTGACGAAATAGCGGGGTGGTTCGGCGCACTGGTGAGCGACCATCTGTTGTCGTACGGCCACGGTGCGATCTACGCCCAGAAGGCGTTCGAATTGCTCGAGCTCGTCGGTTGGCACCGCGCCCCCGCCGTGCTTGGGCACCTGATTCCCTCGCTGATCTACGGCACCCGGGAGGAGGTCTTGCCGTATGCCCGGCCGTTCATGCGTGTTGTCGAGCAGATGGATCTCGATGCCCTCGCCCGCGTCGAGGCCGACGAGGACTGGGCGGGCGGCGACGCATTGCTCGACGTGCTGCTCGGCGCGGATCGTCACTCACCAGCCGCTGCAGTGGAAGCAGCGTTGCTGGGCGGCGCGGGCGTCGACCGCATCCTCGATGTTTGTGTGATCGCATCGAGTGAGCGGATGCTCAGGTACGACACCGCCGGTGAATTCGACTTCTCCGACGACTTCGGCTGGCTGGACATCACTCACGGTCTCACGTACGCCCACGCTGCTCGCTGGCACCATCGCCGGGCCGTCGAGACGCATGGCCGAACCACTCCGGACATGGTCAGGCTGGCGCTGTTCTGTTCGTTCCTCGCGCACTGGACCGGTCGCCACGAGTGGCACACGTCGGTGGGTGAACGCCATCACGTCGAGTTGCCGGATGAGATCGGCGAGGTCGGTGCCGAGTTGCAACGTCGTGCGTTGCTCGACGGCACAAGTGCGTTCATCGTGGCTGCTCATGCCGTGAAAACCAGCCGGGCAGCAAGCCGCGAGGCGGCACGGTTGGGTTCCATGGTGCCCTTGGAGGCGACGGCCCGGTTCATGGAGGCTCCCAAGCTCGAACGCTTCGTCGCCCGCTCGGTGCAGGTGTCGCTCGACTTCCTCAACGGCCGCACCCAGCGCGACTGACGCCACCCAGGGGTCAAGACGCCGACACTCGCCGATGCTGCTGCGCCGGCGAGTGTCGTGGTCATGACAGGTACTGATGGATGAACGACGCCGACTCAGTCGGCCTCGGCCTCGGAAGCCGTTGCGTCGGAGTCGCTGCCGTTTTCTGCGGTGGGCGCCTCGGCGAGGATCGCGTACAGCTGACGCTTGGCATCGTCGAACACCGAGCGGGTCTTTTCGATCTGTTCGGCAGTGCCGAATCGTCCGATCTGGCGTGCTTGCCCGATGAGCTCGGCGACGCTGCCACGCAGTTCGCCGCGGCCGCCGGTGTCGGTCTGCTCCCACGGTTCCGCGCTGTCGTCGCCGTGCTTCTCGCGGATCTCAGCGAGTCGTTCTCGCCCCGCGTCGGTCAAGCTGAACTGGCGCTTGCCGTCGACGTCTTCGGCGGTGACCAGGTCGTGCATGGCCATCTTCTTGAGTGCCGGGTACATCGCGCCTGGACTGGGTCGCCAGCGGCCTTCGCTGCGGTCTTCCAGCTCGGTGATCAACTCGTAGCCGTGCATCGGTCGCTCGTCGAGCAACGTCAGCACTGCGGCGAGCAGTGCGCCCCGTCGAGCGCGGTGTCGGCCGCTGTGGCCGCCGTGTCCGCCGCGGGAGTGTTCGCCGCGGTGGCGGGAGTGTTGGTGTGTGTCGTACATGTGGTTCCTCCGTGAATGAGAAGTCGTGGTGCTGGCGTGGCGCAACTTCCTGCGCATACGCCGCTGGATGGCGGTGGATCGTTCCATTCGATCGCTCCTGTGGATGTTCTTGAGGTGGTGGGTCGCACCGAAGTGCGAATGTCGATAGGAGTTATCGACATATCGCTATTATAACGATATATCGTTCACTCATCAACGTGTCCGTGGTCACTTCGCACGCGTTCCGGGGGTGCGAGGTGGATCGGCGCGGTCAGGCGAGGCTTCCAGGACTTCGTGTGAGGACAAGCGCCGTTGGACGGACCATGCGCTCACATGAAGCGGTGGTGGAACGGAGTCGGGTGCGGTCAGCGGTTGAGCATGCCGTACGCGTGCGTCGGCGTCAGCTTGAGGATCAGGCGCGCATCGTCGACCATGGCCTGACGATATTCGTCCCAGTTGTCGTGCTCGCCGGCGACGGAGCGATAGTACGTAACGAGTTGATCGACCGTGTTGTCGTGCGCAGCGGTCGCGACCGGTGTCAACTCGACGTCGGCTTCGACCACGACGTAGGCCCAGAAGTCGTCACGGTTGACGTGCAGGCTGGCACGCGGATCGCGACGCAGATTCTTGGTCTTTGCCCGACCGTCGGTGACCGAGATGAGAATCTTTCCGGCATCATCGCCGGCACCCATCGTGTACGCGATGTTCGACGATTGCGGACGCCCATCCGACTTCAGGGCGATGAGCATCCCGTTGCGGTTGTCGCTGGCGAAGTCAAGTGCGTCGGAAATCTGCATGGTCAGATCAACCGGCGACGACGGCGATCTGTTCCGGGTTCAGTCGATGTCTTGTCGACCGAGTTGCCAGCTCGCCACGGCCAGTGCGACCACGCCGGCGAGCAGCGGAACGATGATGCCTGTGGTCTGGGAGAAGTCGGCGAGGTCGAGGTCGATGCCGGTGCGGTCGACGATGATCGAGCGGGTGTATTTGCGGATCGCGAAGCGGGCCACGCCGGCGCCGCCGAGGGCAATGAATCCTTCCCAGATCAGCACGTAGGCCAGGCCCCACACGATGAACCGGCGCAGCGCGACCCCGAGCAACGTGAACACGGCGCAGTAGGCGAAGATTGCGACGAGGCCTGCGTTCACGGTGGCCGCGACCAGGCCACCACCCGATCCGGCCAACACAGCAGCAGCGATGACGGGGACCAACGTGATGGGCGCGGTGAGTGTGACGGCAGCGAGGAACGCTCCGACGACGATCGGCCAGCGGTCCATCGGTCGGAGCCAAAGGTAGACCAATGTCTTGTCCTCGCGAAGGTCCCCGATTGCGGCGCCCCCGAAGACCAGCGACACCACCGGGATCACCACGGCGAATCCGAGTCCCGAGATGAGTCGGACGCCGGCTTCGAGATCCGCGTCGGCGTGCCCGAGCGCAAAGCCGGCGACGGTCGAGACCAGAGCCAGCGCAGTCAACGCGATGATCCGCCCGCGACTGGTCAGTTGGCGGAGGACCACTCGGTAGGCGAGCACCAGCGCGGTGGTCGCGGGAACCGATCGGCCTTGAGTCGGAGGATGGTCGATCTGTGTGGTGCTGCTCATCGGCCCTCCACCAGGTAACGGAACACGGATTCGAGGTCGTCGTCGAGTGGATGGACCTCGGTGAGACGCACGCCCAGGTCCCGGGCGAGCGGTGCGAGGCGTCGACCGATGGCGTCGGCATCGTTCGTGTCAACCACCACGTGTGTCGCATCGAGCGAAAGCGCAGTGATGAGGTCGTGGTCGATGAGTGCGGTCGCGAGGCGGCGCGGGTCGGACGTACCAATCCTGATGCGCAGCGGCCGGTCGTCCATCAGCCCGCGCAGGTCGTGATAGTCGCCGCTCGCGATCAGTCGACCCTGCGCGATGACCAGCACTCGCGAGCCCAGTCGCGCGACCTCGTCGAGCACGTGGCTCGACACGAGCACGCATCTGCCTTCGTCGCCAAGGCGATGGAATAACGCGATCATGTTTCGCCGCTGCACCGGATCGAGGCCGGTGAGCGGCTCGTCGAGGATCAACACCTCGGGGTCGTTCACGAGCGCGCACGCCACCTTGACGCGCTGCCGCATGCCCTTCGAGAACTGGCCGACAGGCTTCGAACCCACGTCGCTGAGTTCCACGTGCCGCAGTGCCTGAGTGGCAGCAGCGACCGGGTCGTTGACGCCATGGCCCTGGGCCGACACCGTCACCATCTGCAGTGCGTCGAGATGATCGAACAGTGCGTCCTGCTGAGGGACGAGCGACAATCGGCCGCGCACGGCGCGGTCGGTGCGAGGGTCAGCCCCCAGGACCTGCACCGAGCCGCGTGACGGTGGGGTGAGCCCACACATCATGCGAAACAGCGTCGACTTGCCTGCCCCGTTCGGGCCCAGGAGTGCGGTGACACCGGCGCTGATGGAGAAGCTGACATCGCTGACTGCAACGACCGAGCCGAAGAACTTGGAGACGTCGCTGACCGAGATCAGGCCCTGGCGGTCCGGCCCGCCGGCGGTTGGGGGGAGGATGGCGGTGTTGGGTGGTGGGAGCGTGGTCATCGGGCGATCACCAATCGCGAGTAGCGCCAGGCGACGACCGCAAAGCCGCCAATCGTCCAGGCGAGGTTCACGCCGATCACGGCCTCGGTGGACACGGCGGGAAAGTTGCCGGGATCGCCGAAGATTCGGAAGACGAGTTCGAACGGCATGGAGAACACGTCGATGAGCCGCCAGTTCTCTGAGAGTTCGGCGCCGTCGACCAGTGCGCCCGCCAGGATTGGCGTGGCCAGCACGATCAGCACGACGCCGATCGCGGCGAATGCACGCCGGTCGGTGAGACTCGATGCGGCCATGGAGATGGCTGTCAGCGCCGCTGAGACCGCTACGCCCGCCAGGATGATGCGCAGCAGCACGATCATCCAGTTGCCGAAGCCGTCCGGGCCCGAGCCGTCGAACGTGTACCCGAGCAGCACGAGAATCGGCGGTCCGAGCGTCACGAGGCCGAGGGTGATGATGACGGCCAGCATTTTGGCGATGAGGTACGTACCGCGGTGCAGCGGTGTCGAGAGATACATCGCCAGCATCCCGTTGCGGCGGTCGGCCACGAGTACCTCCGGTGCAACGAGCGCAGCGAACAGCACGATGGCCGAGGTGACGAAGCCGTAGTACTCGGGATAGGTGGGCCCGTCGACGATGCCGGAGGGGATCAGCACAGCGAGACCGATGAACACGATGGCCGGGACGTACGCAATGGCGACCGAGATGACCGGGAAGATCTTGTTCTTCGCAGGCCGGCCGAGCCCGAGGGTGGCTCGCATCGCTTGCCAGGCGACGCTGCGAATCGCCCCGGGCACGCCGGACCGTTCGCCCTCGTACCGCTGGAAACCCCGTGCTGCGATCTGGGCAGTGTTGTCGGGCGTGTCGATCGAGCTCACGTTGTGACTCCGGCCTCGGCCCCGCTCGGGCGGTCGGCGTCCGCCGTGAAGATGTCATCGAGTGTCCGTCGGCGCGGCGCAAGCCGTCGGAGTCGCGCCTCTGCGGTCGCCACGGCGGCGCCGACGAGATCGAACAGGTCGTCGTCCGGGAGGCCTGTCGCAATGATCACCGAGCCGGTGCGATCGACCGTGGCCCCGGCGGTCGCGAGTTGGGCCACCACTTCGTCGATCGCTGTGGGTCGGTCGGAGATCTCGACGAGCTCGATCTCGACACCGCCCGAGGCGCCGGCCAACTCGTGCATGGCACCCTGCGCGACGAGCCGGCCCTGATCGAGTGCGACGACGTGGTCGCACACCCGCTCGACTTCTTCGAGCACGTGGGACGACAACATCACGTCGATCCCGAAGTCGCGGTTGATCTGGACGATGATGTTCAGCATCTCGTCTCGCTGCACCGGATCGAGGCCGTCGGTCGGCTCGTCGAGCACGATGAACCGCGGTGCTGCGGCGATGGCCTGAGCGAGCTTGACGCGTTGGCGTTGCCCGGTCGACATCGTGCCGAGCGCGCGGAACCGCTCTTCGCCCAGGCCGACCAGGAACAGCGAATCGCTGGCCCGAGTGCGGGCTTCATCGCGTGGCAGGCCCTTCACTTCGGCGAGGTGGCGGACGAAGTCGTAGGCGCGCAGATCGTCGGGGGGGACGTTCCGCTCTGGTCCGTATCCGATCTGGGCTCGCAGTTCGGGGCCATGCACGGCCGGGTCGAGGCCGAGGACGTTGAT
>CAXMZV010000102.1:0-10073 GCA_964199985.1 Candidatus Ilumatobacter isfjordensis
GGAACGGGTGCGCCTGGACGACTACGAGCGCTATTGGGACTCGTCTGCCGCATGGATCGCCGATCACAACCGTCTCGACGGCAGGCGGCCCCACACCGTGCGGCTGGTTCGGCGATGGACCGTGCTTGCGCCGCTCACGGCAGACGGAGTGGTCGAGAACAGCGAGAACCAGTTCGAGTTCTACGAGTGGACCCGCTGATGGCCGACGCGAACACAGCTGCCAACGCTGACGTCACGCCCACTGTCGCTGCCCGAGATGTCCTCCAGCGAGCATCGGCGACCTTCGAACGCGGCACCGAGGTCCTCCTGCAACGTCGACGGCCGGCGTGGCCGCTCGCGATCATGCGGATCATGTACGGGTTCGTGCTGCTCGCATGGACGCTGACGATGGCACTGGACGTCGACGACTTGCTCGGCTCCGACGCCCTCGTGCCGAGCCGCTTTGCCACGCAAGGGAGGTGGCGCTACTTCGACCTCGAGACCACGGGCGCGGTGTGGATCGCCCTCATCGTGCTCGTCGCTGCGGCCATCGCGATCATTGTTGGATGGCGGCCGACCGAGTGGTTCATCCTGACGTTCCTCGTCCTCGTTGCCGTGCAGCGACGTAACCCGGTCATCCTCAATTCCGGCGATCTGGTGCTGCGCAACTTCGCCGTGTTGCTTGCAATGAGCCCGACCGGCGCCGCGTTGTCTGTCGATCGGTGGCGTCGGTACGGGCGCGCGACGCTGCGGACATCGCCGATGGTGGCGCCCTGGGGGCTTCGTCTGCTCCAGCTCCAGGTGATGGTCATCTACTTCTTCGCCTTTTGGTCGAAGAGCGGCGATCTCTGGACTGAAGGAACAGCGGTGTCGACCGTGTTCCGCATTGGCGACCTCGCACGATTCGACAGCCCCGAATGGCTGGTGAGCAACGTGGTCATCATCGCCCTGTTCACCTGGGGGGCGCTGGCAATCGAGCTCTCCCTGTCGATGCTGCTCTGGGTGAAACGCCTGCGCCCATTCCTGATCGTGCTCGGTATCAGCCTCCACGTGTTCATCGACCTGTTCATCATCGTTGGCTTCTTCGGTCCACTGATGATCACCGGTCTGATGGCGTTCACCGATGCGGAGCGAATCGACCGTTTCGTCAAGCGGAGGTGGCCGTCAGCATCTACGGTGCCCCCATGACACTGCGTGAGGGCGATCTCCTGCCAAGTCTCGACCTCGTCTCAGCGTCTGGGTCCTGGAACACCAGCGATCATCGCGGGCGTGGCGTCCCGCTCGTGCTGATCCTGCACCGCCACCTCGCTTGATTGCCGTGTCAGGAACACGTGCTCGCCGTGAGCGAGCGCCTCGATGATTTCGGAGATGCGGAGATCGCCGTCGTCACGTTCACCGATCCACAGCGGCTGTCCGCCTATGTCGAACATCTCGGCGTGACCTTCCCGGTCGTGACCGACGTCGACCGCCGGCTGTATCAGGAACTCGGCGTCGAGCGCGGAACACGTCGACAGGTGTGGTCGCTCGGCACACTCAAGATGTACGGAGAGCTGCTGCGCTCAGGGCGCAAGCTCCGCCGCACTCACGAAGACATTCAACAACTCGGTGCCGACGTCGTCGTTTGCGCAGACGGCACGATCGCCAAGCTCTTCCTCCCTGCGACGCCCGACGCACGTCCGGGCGTCGACGAGCTGCTCACCGCACTCCACAACGCCTGACCCCCGCCTGACTGCGGCGTCGCTGAAGGCGTTCAGCGGCCGAGACCGGACGGCAACAGTGTTGCGACCACCGCACCGTCGCTGAAGACGGTGATGTCGCCGTCCTCGGACACCTTGAGCACCACCAGCGCACGATTCGACAGCGACTTCGCCGCGGCGGTGCGGGCCCCTTCGTGCTGGCTGTCCGAACTTGCGATGATGGCGCCGTAGGTCAGGAGCCGGCCATCTCGATCGAGCACCGTTGCTCCGTCGAGCTCGGCAAGCCGCGCCAACGTCTGCGTGTCGAGGTCTCCCGCATCGATCAGGTGATGCAGCTTGGTCTCGGGACGGAGGTCGTCGTCATCGTCGAGATCATCACGAAGATCGAATCGATCCTTCGCCGCGACGACCTCGTCGAGCGCCGCCGCGTCATCGACGATCGCAAAGATCGCCCCGCCGGTCTTGACCGACACCAGCATTGCTGCGCCGACGATCAAGTCGACCGCCGCTCCTCCCCCGATCTTGGTGCCGATCGCCCGGGCGAGCCAGAGCGGGAATGCGGTCCAGTGTTCGCCGCGGCGAATGACCAGCGGTTGACCGTCGACAAACGTCCAGATGCTGCGGTCCTCACGGAGGAAGAACCCGATGCCGCCCAACTGCCGCGTCGCCAGCGCGACGAGCGACCCACTGTCGACAAACTCACGCTCAACGGGCTGCAGCGGCGCGCTACTCGGGTGCAGACGATCGAGCCGGTGCGCCTGCAATTCCGTACGTGCGCGACCGGCAGGGTCGACAATCAACACGGAGCGTTGTCCGTCGAACAACAGTGGACTGCGCTTGGCGTCGCGCAGCCCTGACGGGTATGGCACGCGCAACCGAGGCTCGTGAGCGATGGCATCGGTGATGACCACACCATGGGTCAAGTTGTGCGCCTCGACACGCGTGCCGCTCAACTCGATGAGGTATTCGAGCGTGTCAGCCAACAGCGTCGTGCTCACACACGGCACGGTCTCGTCGTTCGACGCAACCTGGTGATGGGTGAGGAGCTCGACGATGACCGTGTCGCGCAAGGCACGTTCGAACGCCGGACTCAGGGGCGCCTCTCCAGCTGACGCGAATCGCGCCCCAGCGCGCAACGCCGCGTCGGGAAGCGCTAGCAGCGCGTCGGGCACCGACTCGACCTGCGACTTCGATCGGACACCGAAGCCCACCGCCAGTGTGGTGATCCAGCCGGGGATGATCTCGGCGGACGCCGATGCGACCACCGTGTCGGTCGATTCATCGAGCTGGCACGCCGGGGCAGCGCCGACCGGCGTGTGCACCAGCTCAACGACAGAATTGCTCAGCAACTCACCGACGAAGGCGCGCAAGCTCTCACCGATCGGGTCGTGCGGTGCAGGGGTCACCATGCAATCAGTGTCGCACGGACTTCACCCAGACACGACGGGGAGCTTGAAGCCGACGTCAGCGCCGCCGCGATCGGATTCCGTCGCCCACACCTCGCCACCGTGATAATCGACGATCTTGGCAACGATCGCGAGCCCCAGGCCCGACCCCGGCATGCTGCGCGTGGTCTCGGCACGATGGAACCGATCGAAGACTCGTTGCCGATCCGCAACGGGGATGCCCGGCCCGCCATCGCGCACAGCGACGAACCCGTCGCGTGCCACCACCTGGATGGGTTCGTCGGGCGGGCTGAACTTGTGTGCATTGCCGATGAGGTTGGTCACCGCCCGCGCGAGCATCGCCTCGTTGCCGTTGACGCTGACCGACTCGACCGTGACCTCGATCGGACGATCGGTGCGCTGCTCCCAGCGCGCCACCGCCCGCGTCACGACGTCGTCGAGACGCAGCGGTGCGAGCGAGGTGTCGCGGTCGTCGCTGTCAGTCGACAAGTCGATCAATTCATCGAAGAGTGAGCCGAGTTCGGCGACCTCGGACGAAATCGCGTCGAGGATTGCGGCTCGGTCGTCGGCCGACACTTCGACGGGTGACCGCTCGATTCGGTCGAGCATCGCGACGTTGGCGCGCAGGCTCGTGAGCGGAGTGCGGAGTTCATGGCTGGCGTCTTGTACAAGTCGTTGCTGCTGTTCGCGGCTCGTCTCCAGGGCGGCCAGCATCGTGCGCATGCTCGCGGCGAGCGTGCCGATCTCGTCGCTCCGCTCGACCGGGACCTCGATGGAGAAGTCGCGAGTGTCGGCGACGGTTGCGGCCACATCGGCCAGGTGACGCAATGGCCGAGTCGTCCGGCGCGCCAGGCCCCAACCGATCAGGGACGCAACGATGGTGGCGACCAAGGCGATCACACCAAAACGCGACAGCAGGCTCCGCAGCAGGTCATCGTCCTCGGCGGTCGACCTGGCGACTTGGATGGCGCCGCCCTCGGGCAGCGCCTGGGTGTACATCCGGTACGACTCGCCGTCGATGGTGATGTCCTCGAAAACTCCCTGCGTGCGGCGGTTCCCATTCGGCTTGAGGTCGATCATGCTCTGCACGCCGTCAGTGATGGGCAGTTCGCCACCGCTCGTTCCGTTCACCTCGCCTTGACGTGTGGTGGTCTGCACGATGGCGTCCGGGTCGAACGGCAACTCGGGTGCATCGTTGTCACGCCGTCCGCGGCGACCATCGGGCGACTCTCGATTGCCCTCGGCAACATCGGCGGCGCGCTCTTCGAGGAAGTCGTCAGTCGACGCCGCGACCTCCGAGCTCGTCGCGCGATACGACGAGGCGCCGACCACTGCACTCACCGCGAGCGCGACAAGGCCGAACAGGAGAACGAGACGTGACCGCAGGGTCACGAAGATCCGCCCGCACGCACCACGTAACCGATGCCGCGGACGGTGTGAACCAACCGTTCGCGATCACCGGCTTCGAGCTTGCGGCGGAGGTATCCGATGTGGACGTCGAGAGACTTGGAGTTGGTCTCGAAGTCGTAGCCCCAGATCGTTTCGTAGAGCTGGCTGCGTGACATCACAATCTCGGCGTTGGTGATCAGCGTGTGCAGGATGTCGAATTCCGTGCGAGTGAGCTCGATCGGCTCACCACCGCGAGTGACCAGCCGTTTGGCGGGATCAACCAACAGGTCGCCACACGTCAGCGCGACCGAGTCGCTGTGATCGGTGCGGCGCAACAGGGCTCGTACCCGGGCAAGAAGTTCGTCGAGTTCGAACGGCTTGGCGAGGTAGTCGTCAGCGCCTGCGTCGAGACCGGCAACCCGGTCGTGAGTTTCCTGGCGAGCGGTGAGCATCAGGACCGGGGTCCGGTTGCCACGGTCGCGCAACTTGCGGACGACGCTCAGCCCGTCGACGAACGGCATCATCACGTCAAGCAGTGCCGCGTCCGGGGCGTGCTGGTCGAACGCTTCGAGGGCGGCCGCACCATCGTTGGCCAGCACAGTCTCGTAGCCCTCGAAGCGCAGGATACGGTCGAGTGCTTCACGGATCTGCTGGTCGTCTTCGGCGATCAAGATGGTGGACATGGGGTGCTCTCAGTGCTCGGAGGGGTTCAGCGTAGGTGACAGGACGACATCGTTCCGGGTGGGCAACAGACAGAGATTGTCTGCCACCCACCCGATGCGATGGGCCGACGAATCAGGCGCCCTGCTCAGCGGCGTCGGAGGCCGGACGCTCACCGCGAGCGCCACGCTCTCCGCGCTCGCCACGGTCCGGACGACCTTCGTTCACACGGGTCGTGACCCGCTCTTCGACGTCGGCGAGCTTCTCGGCAGCTTCAACGTCGGTGAGACGACCTTCCTCGACTGCGGCGTTGATGCGCTCGGTCTTGGCATCGACCTTGGCGTCGATGATGGTCTGGACGTCGACGCCATTGGCCTCGGCGACCTGGGCCAGGGTCTGGCCCTCTTCGAATGCGGCACGCAGATCGTCGACTTCAATGCCGAGCAGGTCGGCCGTTGCCTGGGCCCGCTCTGCACGGCGCTCGCCGCGAGCACCACGCTCTCCGTTGGCGGGTGCTTCTTCGCCGTTGCCTCCCGGAGCCTCGACCGTGGTTTCGGTGGCGGTGGTGTCCGCCGGGACGGTGTCGTCGACCTGGGCGCTGACAACGCCGGCGCCGATGAAGGTGCCTGCGATGACTGCGGTGCTGATGAGACCAGTGCGGATGCGCTTGTTCATGATGTGCTCTCTTTCAAGGGGGGTGTTTGGGGGGATTTCTTGTCGGGTTGACATGAACCATGAAAGAGGACCCAGGTCAGAGGCTCCCTGCGCGAAAGCACAAGATTCGACAAAGACGCGAAGTCGAGCCTTCAGCGCAGCTCGAATTGATGAAGCGTCGGCCGACGCGACCAACCCACCGCACCTCTTCTACGCAGTCCGATCACTGGACGAGAACTCAGTCGCCGACCGGCTGATCGACGCTGATGCCGACGGCCGAATCGTGTTGCACCGGTTCTCTTCCGCGAGCAACGAACGCCTCACCGCTGACGCATTGGCCACGGTGTTTGGGCACGACGGGCTGCACGATGCGTACGTCGGCCTGTGCGGGCCGACGTCGCTCGTCAATGCCATGGACGTTGCAAGCCGAGCACTGGGCGCAACGTCGATCCATCGCGAAGACTTCGACATCCGGCAAGGCTTCGGACCCGACCTGTCGCTCGAGATCGACGATCTGGTCGGCGCGGCACGCGGCCGTTGAGGTGCGCCGCGCTTCACACCGCTGAACAGTGCTTTTCTGCCGAAACCGGGGCACCGTAGAGACGTGAAAGCCGAGCAATACGACATCGCCATCATCGGCGGCGGGCCGGCGGGTACGGCTGCTGCGATCCGTGCCGCACGAGCTGGCTTGCGAGTGATCGTCTTCGAGAAGGGCAAGCACGGTCGCGACAAGGTCTGCGGTGACGGTCTCACCCCGCGGGCAATCGGCGCACTGAACCAACTCGAGATTCCGCTCGACGATGCGCACCTCATCAAGGGGTTGCGCATGATCGCCGGCAACCGAGTACGTGAGCTCGACTGGCCCACCACGGATCGTTTCCCGAACCACGGCGCCGTCTGGCCTCGGCGTCGCCTCGACACGGCGTTGATGGACGCTGCGGCTGCAGCCGGCGCTGAGATGGTCTACGAGACTGTGGCGCTGCCCGTGCTCGATGGTGAAAGAGTCACCGGCGTCGAAGCCGGTGAGGGCCTCACTCGCCGCACCATCACCGCTGACCTCACCATCGTCGCAGCTGGCGCACCTGGCGCAGTGGCCAAGATGCTCGGTGCGGATCGGGTTCCCAACGAGACGTTCGGCCTGGCGATTCGGACCTACGCCGAGACACCGCGCCACGACAGCGAACACCTCGAGGCCTTGCTGTCACTCAAGGGTGACAACGGCAAGGCCGTACCTGGCTACGGCTGGATGTTCCCCGCCGGTGACGGCACGGTCAACATCGGCTGCGGCGCACTCTCGACGATGAAGGGGTTCAAGAAGCTGAACCTCAACACGATGCTCAAGAACTACCGCAAGCAAGTGATGGATGACTGGGACCTCGGGCCCAACCTCGAACGACCACGGGCCTGGCGGCTTCCGATGAGCACGCAGAAGCGGCACGGCCAGGGTTGGGTCGCGATCGGCGATGCCGCTGGGCTCGTCAACCCGATGAATGGCGAAGGCATCGACTACGGGCTCGAGAGCGGCATGCTCGCCGTCGACCTCTTCATCGAAAATCCGGGCACGGCGCCGGCCCGCTACGACAAGATGGTCGGTGAGAAATTCGATGCGTTCTTGCGCACCGGACGCCGCTTCTCGTTCCTCATCGGCCACCCGTGGATCCTCAAGCCTGGTCTGGCACTGTCAGTCAGCACCGAGTCGATTGCCAAGATCACGCTGGCCGTGATGGGCAACCTCGTCGACAACAGCACGCCCGGCGCCGCCGGCAAGGTGATGTGGATGGCCGACAAGGGCCTCGGTCTCGTCGATCCGATCCTGCGCAAGACCCGCGCCGCGGCCTGATCGCCGTTTGACGTACGGTCTCGGCATGGACGACGCCGTACGCCGGGTGATCGAATCGCCGCTCTTTCCGTTCGATGAACACCTTGAACTGAAGCCGCTGAGCGACGTGATGGACGCCGAACTGCCGCGTGACGGCGAGGCCGGCAAACCATGCCACTCATGCCGAGAGACCGATCGCGTGTTGTGGAGCAACGACCGCTGGAAGGTCACCGCGATCCGACCGACCGCCAATCCCGTGGGCCTGTTCCTCGAGACGGTTGATCACATCGACTTCGAGCACTTCGATTCGCTCCTGGCAAACGAGTTCGGGATGTTGACGTGGATCCTCGAGCGCGCGATCAGCAGCATCGAGACGGTCGGTCGAGTGCACATCCATCGCTGGGGTGACGGGTCTGAACACTTCCACGTGTGGTTTCAGGGAAGACCGGCAGGCCAACTGGAGATGTACGGCTGGGGCAACGTGCTGTGGCCGCAGGTGCTGCCGCCATTGGCATCCGACACGGTCTCCGCCAACCACGCTCGGATCATCGCCGAACTCACCACGGCCGTCGGCGGCTGGCCGTCCTGACGCGATCAGGCTGATCGGCAATCTCTGCCCATTCAGCACAGCATGACTGCGCTGCGCAGGCAGAGTTGTTGCAGTCAGTCCCGGCGGTGCGTTTTTGCTCTGGGATGAGGGCATGCCGTCGCGCCTGGCACGATGTCGTTCATGGGAGTCACACACTTCTCACCCGACACCGACGCCGAGGTGCTGCGCCAGACGTTGCTGAGCGACGGCGCGCTGATCATCGACGACCTCGCCTCGACGCTGCCGGACGGTGCCGCGCAGCTGGACGCAATCCGGAGCGAGATGCAGCCCTACATCGACGCGACACCGGTCGGTGGTGACAGCTTCACGGGCAAGAACACGCGCCGCTCGGGTGCCTTGATCGCGCGTTCGCCAGCGAGCCACGCCCTCGTCCAGCACCCCACAATTCTCGGTGTGACCGGCAAGCTCCTCCACAAGGCGCAGAGCTACCAACTGCACCTCACCCAGACGATTGCCATCGGCCCGGGCTCACCCTCACAATCGATCCACCGTGACGAGTGGGCGTTCGACTTCTTCGAATTCCCCAGCGATCACCATGTGCAGTGCAACACGATCTGGGCGATGACCGACTTCACCGAAGACAACGGTGCGACCCGATTGATCCCCGGAAGTCAGGCAGACCCGGTCGACCTCGGCCGCTCGATCGACGAGAGCGTGCCCGCCGAGATGACGAAGGGGTCATGCCTGCTGTACACGGGCAAGGTGTACCACGGAGGTGGTGCCAACCAGTCCGACGACGTGCGCGTTGGGCTCAACGTCACCTACAACGTCGGCTGGCTCCGCCAGGAAGAGAACCAATACCTCTCCGTGCCTCGCGAGATCGCTGAGACCCTCGACGACGACCTGCTCAAGCTGATGGGCTACCGCATCGGGGCCTACGCGCTCGGCTACATCGACGACGTCCGCGATCCCCTCCAAGCCCTCCGCGGCGACAAAGTCACCGGATCCCAAGGCTTCACCAGCACCTGATCAGGCGAGGTCGGCGGCGGTGAAGGCGACGGAGAACCGGTCGCACCAGACCACGACGGTGTCGAACTCGCTCAGATCCACGTCGATCGGAATCTCGTAGTTCTGCTCGCCAACATTGCCCTTCAAGCGGCCGAGGTTGACGAAGTCACCATCAACACCGAAGGCACCGGCATCAGCTGCTGCATCCGCACGAGTCAGGTACACGAACAAGTCGGGCCCATTGTCGGTCTCGAAGTCCTCGAAGCGCAGGAATCGTTGCTCGGTCCCGTCGTTGAGCACCTTCGCCAGACCCGATCCGGGATGGCTGCGATCGACGAATGATCCCTCGATCAGCGTGACAACGGCACCGGCTTCCGCTGCGTCATCGACCGTCTCCGGCATCGGTTCTTCGGCGGCGACTTCGAGGGGCGTGTCCTCGTCTTCCATGAAGTCGTTCATCTCGTCGGTGGTCGCTTCGTCGACGACGTCAGACGGCAGCTCGGACGCGGCACCCGACGAGAACATCGGACCACTCTCACTGACCTCGTCGTCGATGAACTTCGTCTGAATGCCAAAGACGCCGAACGCCAGGAAGGCGAGCACACCCGCGAGGACGACGGCGAGCGGTACTGCGATTCTCAGGTTGTTGCGAACCCAATCGAGGGCGTTTCGAATCATGTCGGCACCGTAGTGACAGCGGCCGATGATCACGATCCGTTTCGCGTTTCAGCTGAGGTCGCCGTACGACCCACCTTCGGTGAGATGCGTGGTCGCACTCGCGGTGACTCGGGCCAGTCCGACGAGCGCGGCGTCGTAGTTGACACGCCACCCCGCCCATGCCACCCACGCCTCTTCCTGGTCTTTCACGGGCTCGCCCCCAGCCACCAAGGCGTCGTACGCCGCATTGAAGC
>CAXMZV010000103.1:0-10041 GCA_964199985.1 Candidatus Ilumatobacter isfjordensis
TTTCTGTCCGGTGGCTCGAGCTTTGCTGGCTCCGACGCCTTCTTAAAGGATGACGAGATCGAAACCTCGAAGGAACGCTGCGCCGGCGATCAAGGTGCCATCAACATCCCGCACTACATCTCGCCGATTGCCATCCCGTACAACCTTCCCCAGATTGATGGTTCAACCCTGAACCTCACGCCCGAGGTCATCGCTGGAATCTTTGCCAACGAGATCACCAACTGGAACGATCCGGCCATCGCCGCACTCAACGAAGGCGTTGAATTCCCCGACGTCGCAATCAACCCGGTGCACCGCTCTGACGAGTCTGGCACGACCGAGAACTTCACCGACTACCTGGCACAGGCAGCTTTGGGCGCCTGGACATTCGGCGCAATTGAAGTCTGGGACGGCGACGGCCCGGGTCGCGGCGAGGGCGCCCAGGGCACATCGGGTGTGGTGTCCGCAATCGCAGCAGGTGAAGGCTCAATCGGTTATGCCGATGCCTCCCAGATCGGCGATCTCCCGGCAGCAGCTGTTGGTGTCGGCACCGAATTCCTCGAGTTCAGCCCTGAAGCGGCTGGTCGCATTGTTGATGCCTCCGAACGTCTTGACGGTCGTAACGAGTTCGACTTCGCCATCGAGGTCAACCGGACGCCCGACTCCGCGGACGTCTACCCGATCGCTCTGGTGTCGTACCACATCGTGTGCCTCGAGTACCCCGACCAGGAAACGGTCGACATCGTCAAGGCGTTCATGACCTACGTCGGCTCCGAAGCGGGCCAGGCAGCATCTGGTGCTGCGGCCGGCTCGGCGCCAATCTCGCCCGAGGTCCGCGCTGACATCTTGACGTCAATCGACGCCATCAGCGTCGCAGGCTGATCAGGTTCACCCGATGACGACCGTGGCCGACAAGGACTGCTTGCAGTCGCGCGTCGGCCACGTCGTTGTTTCTCTACACCCTCACACTCGTTCCCGGAGTACGAACACGTGACGACTAGCGACACCGATCCCGAAATCGCTCAATCGTCATCCGCTGAGGCTGATGACGAACTGTTCAGTGAGGACACCGGCAAGCTCGGGGACCGCGTGTTCCATGGTCTGTCGTTCGGCGCCGCTGCGCTGATCCTGGTCACGCTCGCCGCCGTTGCTGTCTTCCTCTTCGTGGAGGGTCTCCCGACCTTCACCGGAGACCAGGAGGAGCTCGACAACACCGAGTCGTTCCTCTCGTACGTCGGCCCGCTGATCTTCGGCACGATCTACATCGCTGCACTCGCGTTGCTGATCGCCACGCCGGTGGCCATTGCGGTGGCCCTGTACATCAGCCACTACTCGCCGCGGAAGCTGTCGCACACGCTGGGATACCTCATTGACATCTTGGCGGCGATCCCCAGCGTCGTCTACGGCATCTGGGGTATTGGAGTCCTTGCGCCGATCCTGTCCGGGTCGCTGTATCCGTGGCTCGACGACTACGCCTCGTTTCTCCCCTTCTTCGGTTCCGACATCAACGTCTCGACCAGCGGCCGCACCATGCTGACCGTGGCGATCGTGTTGGCGGTGATGATCCTGCCGATCATCACCGCGATCTCCCGCGAGGTTTTCCTGCAGACGCCTCGGCTGCACGAGGAGGCCTCGTTGGCGCTCGGCGCAACTCGTTGGGAAATGATTCGCCAGGCGGTGATTCCGTACGGTCGTTCCGGCGTCATCTCAGGGGCAATGCTCGGTTTGGGTCGAGCGCTCGGTGAGACGATGGCCGTGGCCATCATTCTTTCGCCGGCCGATGGATACTTCTGGAACATCATCACGAACTCGAACTCGAACACGATTGCGGCCAACATCGCCCTCCAGTTCCCTGAGTCGTCGGGCCTCGAGGTCAACCGCCTCATCGCGACTGGCCTCGTGCTCTTTGTCATCACCTTCGGCGTCAACGCCGTCGCCCGCAAGATCGCCAACGCCGGATTCTCAGGAGCTGACGGATGAGCCTGACTGCTGAACACCATTCTGAACAATCGCCCGCACCGGACACCGAGTTCAACGACAAGGACCAGATCACCTCGGGCAGCCTCGCTGGCCGCGGCATGCTCGCCATCTTTGGCGCAGCAGTCGTCGTTGGCGCGCTGAGCTGGCTGCCGTTCGGCAGCGTCAACTGGGCGCGCTGGATTGTCGTCACACTGCTTGCCTACATTCTGGGTACGTACGTCGTTGCTCGCATCGTGGAGTCGCCGCGTCAAGCGACCGATCGCCTCGCGACCGCCGTGGTCTCGAGTGCCTTCGCACTCGTGTTGCTGCCGTTGTTCTCGGTCATTTGGACCGTGATCGACAAAGGCTCCAACCGCTTCGACTGGCAGTTCTACAGCGAGACCATGCGCGGCGTTGTCGGAGAGGGCGGAGGTGCGTACCACGCGATCATCGGCACGTTGATCATCACCGGACTCACGACGCTGTTCGCCGTCCCGTTCGGTCTGTTCACCGCGATTTATCTAGTGGAGTACGGCGGCAACAGTCGCTTCGCCAAGACGGTCACCGGCTTGGTTGACGTCATGACCGGCATCCCGTCAATCGTTGCTGGCCTGTTCGCCTACGCCCTGTTCGTGTTGATCGACGGCCCCGGACACCGCTCCGGCCTCGCAGGCGCCGTTGCCCTGACGTTGCTGATGACGCCTGTCGTTGTTCGTGCGTCGGAGGAGATGCTGCGCCTCGTGCCCAACGAACTGCGCGAGGCGTCGTATGCGCTCGGTGTGCCGAAGTGGAAGACGATTGCCAAGGTTGTCCTGCCCACCGCCATCGCGGGCATCCTGACTGGCATCGTGCTCGCCATCGCACGAGTCATCGGCGAGACCGCCCCCCTGCTCGTAACGGCAGGTCTTGCACAGGGCACCAATTGGAATCCGCTCGACGGGCGGATGACGACCTTGCCCGTGTACACGTATCAGGCGTACAAATTCCCCACGCTGCCGCCTCAGGCAAGCATCGACCGTGCATGGGCAGCCGCGCTCACACTGGTGATCATCGTGGCGGTGCTGTTCACCGCAGCACGCGTTCTGTCTTCGATTCTCAAGCCCAAAGGTCTGAAATGAATCGTCCGGCCACCGCCTCCACCGGCAGCCCCCGCATCTTCCCCCACACCCAGCAGTCGACCCAGACTCAGCGACTTCAGAATGGCGAAGCGAACATGACCAACTCCCTACGCGACACAGCGACCCCGACAACCGAGTCGGCGACTGTCGACCCCAACGCCCCAGTCGATCTTCCGAACCGGATCGACGTCACCGATCTCAACATCTTCTACGGCGACTTCAAAGCGGTCGAAGGTGTGTCGATGACGATCAATCCTCAGTCGATCACCGCGCTGATCGGGCCGTCCGGCTGCGGCAAGTCCACGTTTCTTCGATCGCTGAATCGGATGCATGAGGTCATCAACGGCGCCTACGTGGAGGGCAGCGTTGTCATCAACGGGCACGATCTCTATGGCCCGGGCGTCGATCCGGTGGCGGTCCGCCGCAAGATCGGCATGGTGTTTCAGCGGCCCAACCCGTTCCCCACGATGTCGATCGCGGACAACGTGCTCGCGGGCAAGCGCCTCAACTCGAAGCGCATCCACAAGTCCGATGCGGAAGGTCTCGTCGAGAAGTCGCTCCGTGGTGCCAATCTGTGGAACGAAGTGAAGGATCGCCTCGACAAGCCAGGTTCGAGTCTGTCCGGTGGTCAGCAGCAACGCCTCTGTATCGCCCGTGCTATCGCGGTGTCGCCCGACGTCTTGCTGATGGACGAGCCCTGCTCGGCGCTTGACCCCATCTCGACGCTCGCCATCGAAGAGCTGATGCTCGAACTCAAGAGCTCGTACAACATCGTGATCGTCACCCACAACATGCAGCAGGCGGCCCGAGTCAGCGACCGCACCGGCTTCTTCACCATCGAAGGGACCGGAAAGCCTGGCAAGCTGATTGAAATGGACGCAACCGAGAAGATCTTCGCCAACCCGAAGCAGCAAGAAACGCAGGACTACGTGACAGGGCGGTTCGGCTGATGAACCAGGACCTCCGCACCAACTTTCACGGTCAACTCGCCGAGATCACTGAGGGGATCGCGCTGATGAGCGCTGGTGTCACCGAGCTCGTGCCACGGGCCACGCAGATCCTGCTCGACGGCGATCTCGAAGCAGCCGAGTACGTCATTCTCGGTGACGACGAATACGACGCCAAGTCGGTGGCGCTGGAAGAGCGTTGCTTCACCAACATTGCGCTGCAAGCGCCCGTTGCTTCGGATCTGCGCTCACTCATCTCGTCGATCAAGATCATTGCCGACGTCGAACGCTCCGCTGACCTCTGCGTCAACATCTGCAAGGCGGCGCGTCGAATCTACGGGCACGAGCTCGATCCCAACCTGCGCGGCGTCATCCAGAAGATGGGCGATCAGGCGACGGTGTTGTTCAAAGAGGCGACCGAGGCCTACCTCAACCTCGATGGTCCGCGTGCTGCCGCGCTGCACGACATGGACTCGTACCTCGACGACCTGCAACGCCAGTTCATCCAGGTGATCTTCGAGAGCCATGCTGCGGGCAACATCGACCTCCAAGTTGCCGTACAACTCGCAGTGGTCGCGCGTTTCTTCGAACGCATCGGCGACCATGCCGTCAATGTCGGCGACCGGGTCCGCTATATCGTCGATGGCTGGGTACCGGAACATCCCTATGCAGAGAGCGACAACGAGCCGCCGGAAGTCATCGACGGTATTGTCGTCGCGGCCGAGGACGCCTGAGATCTGACGTGTCGCCCATCCTTGCGTTGTTGATCGGCGCTGTGGTCGGCGTTGCGACTGGTCTGATCCTCGCACGGCGAGCGGTTCGCCGAGCCCGCGATGGCCGAGAACCGACCGGGTCGATCGCGGAGTCAATCACCGGCCCGATCCCACGGCCCCTTGATACTGAACGCGAAACCGATGCGGAACTCGCACGCGGACTGCGGAGCGCGGTCGATCGACTGCAGATGGGCGTGGTCATGTGCGACGCATCGCTGAAAACGACGTATCGCAACTCGTCGGCCAACGCCCTGACGGGCACGCACGGTGGCGTGATCGTCGACGCACATCTGCAACAACTCTTCACCGCAACCCAGTCGGGTGAGCCGGCGGGTTCCATTGTCGAGTTGCAGGGCCCGCCGAAGACGACCCTCAGCATCGAGGCGATGCCGATTCCCGATGGTGGTGCTGTCGCAACCATCGAGGACATCAGCGAGCGGGTGCGCATCGATTCGATGCGCACCGATTTTGTCGCGAACATCTCGCACGAACTCAAGACGCCGGTCGGCGCTATTGCGGTCCTTGCCGAGATGCTGGCCGACGAACCCGATGCGACGGTGATCAACACGCTGTCGAGTCGCGTCGTCGACGAATCGCACCGTGCGGCTCGGACGATCGACGATCTCTTGGAGCTGTCGCGGATCGAGTCGAGCCATAGCCTTGACGATGCCGTCGATCTGGCTGCGGTCGTCGCTGAGGCAGTGGCCCGTGGCCGAATGGTCGCCGATGGTCGCCGGGTCGAGGTCGAGTCGATCGAAGCTCCCGAAAGTGTGTGGATCCGCGCTGATCGACCGCAGTTGAGCTCAGCGATCGGCAACCTGGTCGAGAACGGTGTCAAGTACAGCGACGACGGCGGGCTGGTCCAGGTTCGTATTCGTCGGAACGAGCGGTGGGTCGAAGTGACGGTTGACGATCACGGCGTCGGGATCCCCGCTGCCGACCTCGACCGAGTGTTCGAGCGCTTCTACCGCGTTGACAAGGCCCGAGCCCGAGAAACCGGTGGAACCGGTCTGGGTCTGGCAATTGTTCGCCACGTTGCCAGCAATCACGGCGGTGTCGTGTCCGTTCAGTCCCAAGAGGGAGAGGGTTCGACATTCGCCTTCCGCCTTCCGGCTCGGCTGATCGTCCATCAACCGGCGGATGCGGTCGCCGCTGCGTCTGCGGCCGTCGATCCAGCTGGGGTCGAACATGAGACGATCGATTCAGCGAATGAGTTCCCAACGCGAGTGCAACCGACGAAAGTGAGCATGCCCGATGAGTGATGCTGTGGTTCTGGTCGTCGAGGACGAGCCCTCGTTTGTCGAAGCTCTCAACGTCGGCCTCGGGCGCGAAGGGTTTACGGTGCACGTCGCTGTCGACGGTCTCGAAGCGCTCGAGAAGTTCGATGCTGTCTCGCCCGACTTGGTGCTGCTCGATGTGATGTTGCCCAAGCTGTCAGGCATCGAGGTGTGCCGGCAGATCCGCAAGAAGAGTCGGGTCCCCATCATCATGGTGACCGCCAAGAGCGCCGAGATCGACACCGTGGTCGGCCTTGAGGTGGGTGCGGACGACTACGTCACCAAGCCGTATCGAATCCGCGAACTCGCTGCTCGTATGCGTGCGGTGCTGCGGCGCTCGCCTGAGACGCCCGACTCGACGGTCGGTCTCGGCGCCGGGACCATCGAAGTCGGCGGGGTGCTGCTCGACCACGACGCACATCGCGTCACCGTCCACGGTGACGACCTCGCACTACCGTTGAAGGAGTTCGAACTGCTGCACCTGCTGCTGGCGAACGCTGGGAGGGTCTTACCGCGCGAGACGCTCATCGATCGGATCTGGGGGCACGACTACGTCGGTGACACCAAGACGCTCGATGTCCACATCAAGCGGCTCCGAGGCAAGCTCGAAGCCGACCCGGGCAACCCCGTCCTCATCACCACCATCCGCGGCCTCGGCTACAAATACTCTCGGTGACGCCAGATCGGCGTCAGTCTTCTTTGTCGTCCTCTTCGGTGAAGGCGGGGAGAGGTTCGGCGGCGGTGTGAACGATGCCGAGCAGGTTGGCGACGATGCGCTTCAAGAACCGGTAGTAGATGGCGCGCGGCACCACCTCTCGACCGGGCCGGTCGGAGTGGAGGTAGCTCTCGATCTTCGCCTGGTGCTCTTCGACGAGAGCGCGCGCACGCTTCGTGAAGTCCGCGGTGCGGTCGGGGTCGGGCTCGGAGAGCAAGTCGGCGGCCTCGCCGAACATGGTCGAGATCAGGCCGCGTTCGGCCAACATTGCCTCGGTGTCGGGCTCGCCAGCGAGCCGCACGCCGCTCTCGGCGAGGTCGAGCACGTTGGTCGCTTGGTCGCCGACGCGCTCGATCTTCTTCAGGAGCAGGATCATGCCCAGCACGGAGCCGATTTCTGACGAGCCCTGCACGGTCACGTGCACCACCAGTTCGGCGCGCAGCTGTTGCTCCATGTGATTGATGCGCTCGTCGGTCGCGCGGATGTCGGCATCGACGGCGGCGATGTCGGTGTTGGTGAGCAACGCCAACGTCGCCAGGTCGAAGGAGTGTCGAGCGTCGCCGAGCATCCCGACCGCTTGGGAAACGATGTGGTCGAGACCGCTTTCCCGCTTGCTGAAAAATGACATCACCATGATCGAATTACTCCCTCATGAGTATCGGAATGAATGTGTACTCGGCGTTGGCTCATCTGAGCAGGGTGAGGCCGATGAGTGGAAGGACGATGAAGGCCATCATGACGTAGCCGACAGCCCAGACAGGGCGCTTGACCGCCACTTCGGAGAGGCCTTCAGCGAGCCGGACGGGGACGTAGCGAACGAATCGGGGGACGTAGAGAAAGACGATGCCCAAGACGTTGAACGTGGTGTGGGCCAGCCCGACCGTAAGCGCTTCGGGCACCGAGGCCGCCAGCGCGGCGAGCAAGGCCGTAATCGTGGTGCCGACGTTGGCACCAAGCGTGACGGGGTAGGCATTTCGCAGAGACAGGACACCGGCGGCTGCCAGGGGAATCAGAATCGACGTCGTGATGCTGGACGATTGGACCGCGATCGTGATGACGAGGCCGAGCAACATGGCAACGGAACCGGACCCTCTGCCGAGCACTCTGTTGACCGATTTCTCCACACGGTCGGCGACGAGTTCGCGCATGTTCTTGGTGATGAACGTGAGCGAGAGGAGCACGATGACGAGCCCGGTCAAGACGACGGTCGTCCCGAGCACGTTGCCGCTCAACCCCAGTGCTTCCCAGGCGTCGACGATCCACTCGACGGGTTTCTTCACCCACGCCTTCACCGGACTCTTCCACTCGGTGCCGGCCGTGCCGACAAGCGCATCGCTGATCCACGTTGCGATCTTGGACACGATGCCTGTCATCAGTTCGAGCGGGAGGAGCAACGCGACCGCCATGACGTTGAAGAAGTCATGCACCGTGGCGGCGGCGAAAGCACGCTTGAACTCGTTCGATTGCCGAATGTGCCCAAGCGAGACCAACGTGTTGGTGACCGTCGTGCCGATGTTGGCGCCCATGATCATCGGGATCGCTTCATCGACGGTGATGCCTTTGGTGGCAACGAGGCCGACGATGACTGATGTCGACGCTGACGAAGACTGAACCAGAACGGTGCCGAGGATGCCGACACACAAGCCGGCGATCGGGTTGCTCACGCTCGAGAACAGGCGCTCCTGGGTGTCCTCACCCATGATCTTGATGCCCTTCTCGAGTGCGGACACGCCGACGAGGAAGGTGTAGATCAGTCCGAAGACCACGATCGAGCGCAACCACGTTGGCATGTCGAAGCGACTGGATCGTTCTGGAGCGGCAACGGCCATACGAGTGTGGCAACTTAGCCGATGCCGACCGACGCCTCATAACGATCCTGTTCCAGCGGCTGCGCAGGCGGCACTGGCGCCAGCTCGTTCACGCGTACTATCTGTGCAGTGGAACGAGGGACACCTGCCGCTGCGCCGGCAACGTCGAAGTTCCGACGTCTGGCGATCACCCACGCGCTGATGATGGGTGGCGACGCGGCGATGGTCGTCGCGCTCGCCGACTCGCTGTTCTTCGACATCGATCTCACCGCGGCACGCACACGGGTGATGCTGTTTCTGGCAATCGGCTTTGCCCCATTCCTGTTTGTCGCACCGCTCATCGGTCCGATCATCGACCGCGCCGCCGGTGGTCGACGCCTCGTCATTCAGGTGATTGCCGTGGCGCGGGTGGTCCTGTTGTTGCTGATGGCGAAGTACATCGACGCGCTCGCACTGTTCCCGCTCGTGTTCGCCAGCCTCGTGCTCCAGAAGGGGTACGTGGTGTCGAAGTCAGCGCTCGTGCCGTCGACGGTCAGGTCGGAGGAGGAATTGGTCGAGGCCAACTCGAAACTCGGCCTCATCGCCGGACTCACCGGCATCGTTGCAGTGATCCCCGCGGCGATTTTGCTCAAGGTGATTGGTGCGCCGGCAACGCTGATTTACGGTGCGCTCATCTTCGGCGGGGCGTTCCTCAGCGCCACCCGTCTCCCGCCCGAGGTGGTGGCAGCGCATGCGGTCGACCGCGACGAGTCGGTGCAGCTGCGTTCGGGAAGCCTGCAGAACGGCGCGATCGCGATGACGGTGTTGCGCGCCTGTGTCGGCTTCACGTTCTTTCAACTCGCGTTCTGGTTGCGAGAACAGGATCAGGGGGCGATCTGGTTCGGCGCCGTGGTCGGGGTGTCCGCACTCGCCGCCATGGTGGGCAATGCCATTGCTCCGAGACTTCGCAACCGGATGCGCGAAGAGACGATGCTCGTCGGCGCCTTGGCCATCACAGGTGCGGCGGGTATCGGGGCCGCACTGCTCGGCGGCCCGGTCGGCGGCGTCATGCTCGCCGGTGCCCTGAACCTGGTGGCAGCAATCGCGCGGCTCAGCTTTGAGAGCATCGTGCAGCGCGATGCTCCGGGAGCCAACCAGGGCCGTGCGTTTGCGAAGTTCGAGACCCAGTTCCAGTTTGCGTGGGCGGCGGCGGCGTTCATCGCGGTGGCGATTCAGGTGTCCGGCCCGATGGGCTTCCTTATTGTCGGCCTCGTGGCGCTGGGAACACTGGTGAATCTTGTCGTGGGTACCAGTCGGGTCGACGCCCGCCGCCAGCGCGTCAGTCGAGGTCGGTCTCGGCGACGCGGGCCAGCCAGAGGCCCGGCGCCTCGATCTCGCTCGGGGTCGGCATCGCGTCGTCGTCGGTGAACAGCGGCGACAGCCCGTTCTCGCCGGCTCGGTCGACCACACCTTGGACGAAAGCCTT
>CAXMZV010000104.1:0-10006 GCA_964199985.1 Candidatus Ilumatobacter isfjordensis
TCCCGAGCCAACACACAACGCGCTCGTGACTCCTGACGCCTTCGCCAAGAGAGACCTCCGTCCGAGACGGTGAGACGGGCTACCAACTGACAACGGCGGATCACAGCGTCTTGCCCATTACTCGCCGCTCGACCCCTCACCGGTGAACAACCGATCGATGGACGATGCGACCTCGGCGTCGCGCAACTCCACGAGATGCTGGTAGCGAAGTGCTGCCCTCGGCGACGAGTGACCCATCCTGGCCATCGATTCACGAATGCTCGCCCCGGCGGTGGCGTTGAGCGTGCCGGCGAGGTGGCGTAAGTCGTGGAACGTGTATTGGACCTCCGCAGCGTCGCGTGCGTTCAACCACACTCGCCGCCAGACCGTTGGCGTCGGCGTCTCGCCCGTCCGACGATCAACGAACAACATCCCGTCAGGCTTGAACGGACCACACGTGGCGAGATGCTCCTCCACCACCGGCGTCAACACGGAAGGGAGCGTGAGGCGACGAACGCCTGCACTCGTCTTCGGCGGTTGATGAATCGCCTCACCTTTGACGAAGACGACGGAGGCGTCGACCACCACCGACCACGTACCGTCGTTCTCGATGAGGTTCCGCCGCAGTAGCGCGAGGCACTCTCCCCGTCGGAGTCCGGCGACCGCGGCGAGCATGACCATCAGGCGGTAGTCCGGCTTGATCGCCGCCGCAATACGCATCGCTTCGTCGATCGATGGCGTCGCACGCTCGGCGCTGCGCTCGACCGCGACGTTCTTCAGCGTGCAGGGATTCCCGCGCAACATCATGTCGTCGACAGCGGCTTGCATGATCTGGCGGAGCAACCGGTACGCCTTCGCAATCGTCACCGAGCTGTGTGTGCCCGCACTCGCCGCACCATGCCAGCCGCGAATCGTGGCCGGATCGATCTTTCCCATCTGGGCCTTTCCGAGATGCGGAAGCAGATGGATGCGCAACAGATAGTCGTAGAGCAGTCGGGTGTTCGGGCGGAGGTCGTTCCGGCCGGCAAGCCACGTCGTCGCATACGACTCGAACGTCATCTTCGTGCCGGTCGGATCGAGCAGTTGACCGCGGTCGAGATCGACCTCGGCGGTGGCGAGCCACTTGAGCGCCTCTGCCTTCGTTCGGAACGACTTGCCGGGCAGCACTCGCTCCCGCGAAATCGGGTGGGTGTATTCGGCGCCCCAACGACCCGAGCGGTGCCTCCGCGTCGTGCCGAATGCTCTCCGTAGCCCCACGCTGTCGACCATAGAGAACCGCTGCTTAATGTGCAACTAATGTGCAAGCGGCTGTGACCCGGGAACCAGAAAGCCCCCGGCAGCTTCGCTACCAGGGGCTTTGTTGGTGGAGACGATGGGAATCGAACCCACGACATCTTGCTTGCAAAGCAAGTGCTCTGCCAACTGAGCTACGTCCCCAGAGGCACCCATACGATATCGGCCGCACACGATCTCCCACCCACGGCGTTTCGCGGCGATCGGCCTTCCATGCGCGAACTCTGCCTGGGATGGGCAGCAATGCTGTGCCTGGCGGGCAGAGTTCGTGCCGAACCGTGAATCGGAGCGCCCAACCGAGACGCACGATCACTCAATCAGGCGGCGGGGATGCGGGTGAAGGTGGAGCGGTAGTTGCTCGGTGTCGAGCCGACGACCTTGGTGAAGTGCTGGCGAAGTGCGGCAGCGGAACCGAATCCGCAGGTGGCGGCGATGTCGTCGATCGTCGCGTGCGTGGTCTCGAGCGCGGACTGCGCCGCGACCACACGCTGGTGGAGAATCCACTGGAGCGGTGTGGTCCCGGTCGCCGCCTTGAACCGGCGAGCAAACGTTCGTGGCGTCATCGCGGCGCGGCGTGCCAACTCGTCGACGGTCAGATTCCGCTGAAGATTGCCCTCCACCCATTGCAGCACGGCGCGCAAGTCGCCCTCGACGTCGTCGGAGTGCGGCACTGGCTGATCGATGTACTGCGCTTGTCCACCATCGCGGTGTGGCGGCACCACCATGCGCCGCGCAATCGTGTTGGCCACTTCCGCGCCCCAATCCTCGCGCACGAGATGCAAGCAGAGATCGATGGCCGAGGCAGTGCCGGCAGAGGTGTACAGACCGTCGCCGCCGGTGTACAGCACGTCGGGCTCGACATCGATCGAGGGGTGTTTCGCCGTGAACTGACTCATGTAGACCCAGTGCGTCGTCGCGGTTCGGCCGTCGAGTAAACCGGTGGCTGCCAACGGGAATGCTCCCGAGCAGAACGACACGAGTCGAGCGCCGCGGCCATGGGCGGCGCGCAACGCGTCCATCACCTCGGGCTCGTAGTCGATGGTCGGGCTCGGCCGACCGCCGTTGGGAAGCACGATGGTGTCGGCCCACTCCACAGCGGAGAGATCATGATCGAGGACGAGATCGAAGCCACTCTCAACGCGCAGACGTGGGCCCTCGTTGCTACAGAGTCGGACCTCGGAGTACGGCACGCCGATTGCGGTCCGATCGTTGCCCCACACCTCGATCGCCACGGACGTTTCGAAGATCGAAGGTCGGTCGAACAACAGAACTGCCACGCGATGCTCGCGTTCCTGCCGCGCTGCGATGTCGTTTTTCTTGCTCATGTGCGTCATTCTGCCATTGGCAGAATGACACGCACCAGCGCATTCTTGCCACATGATGTTTGCACCGTTCTGCCCAACTCACGACTCCAAGGTCTTGATGACCCGACGCAACGTGCTCAACTTCTGGAACGGTCCCGGCGGTCCGGTCATCCAGTGGAAGTGCAACTGCGGCCACGAAGGCTTCCTCGATCGCCATGGCGACGAGGCGACATGTGTGGCCATTGAGACGCTGGAGGAGATGCCAGAGAAGGTCACCACACTGAGGTGATGGTCGACCTGCACTCGCCGTCGGACTGGATTCGCACGATTGCACGCAACGCCAAGCGGTTGCTCGTGTTCATCCTCGGCGTGTCCGTACTGGCAGCAGGTGTTGCGATGCTCGCGCTGCCCGGACCCGGTGTGGTCGTGATCATCGTCGGCCTGGTCATCCTCGCAACCGAGTTCACGTGGGCCGAACGCGTGCTCGACAAGACCACGGAGAAGGCGGCAGGCGCCGCGACCAAGGTCACCGGTAACACGAGCGGTCAGATGGCCCTGGCAGCGTCCGGTGTCGGCATGATCGCGGGCGGCATCTTGATAGCGGTGCTGTTCAGCGACTTCCTCATCGTCGGAGTCTCCATCGCGATCGCGGGTGTGATCGGCTTGTGCACGCTGCTCCCGCAAGTGCACGCCTGGATCGACGAGAAGGCAACCAAACCGCCCATCGAGTGAAGACGGCCGCTCTGCGCGTCAGTCGGCTCGCATCAATCGTCTTTGAGGGCGACGGCGTTCGGGGTCACGTTCATCTTCGGCTCGTATTCAGCCACGGCAACGTCACGGGCGTCGGAACGAATCGTCGCGCGGAGCACGCCCCGGCACTCGTCGCAGGGCCCGTAGAAGTCCTCAGTCACGGTCGATTGACAACGCGGGCACGCAAACTCCATCTGTACGACGTTACAACGCGTACGATCCAGAGCGATGTCCGACTCGCGTCCGCCGATTTTCGACGACGGCGGCGGACTGCCCGATGTCGATCGCAGCCGACGCCGAGCCGACCCCGGCGCAGCACGACGACGCGGAAGCGACGTTGACGTCTCGCCGTCCTCTGAGAAGACAATCTGGGACGCTCGCGACGATGACTGGCACGGCCCGAACTATCTCGTTCGACGAGTCATCGTCGTCGCCCTGGTGGTTGCTGTCATTGCGGTCGCGGCCGTCCTGGTGGGCCGAGTCATCGGCGGCGAAGACAGCGGATCCGGATCGGGCTTCGGCAGCGCTGACTGGAACAGCGTGGTCACCGTCGACAACGCCGCAGGCACCGTCGTCATCACCGATGCGAAGGGTGAGGAGACCAACCGGTTCCAGATCGGGCTCTCATCGCTCACCGACACCGAAGTCGTCGGCAGCACGCTGATCAGCGTCGATGCCGATTCGTTGGGCGTCGTGCCGCTCGATGCTGACGCTGAGATCACGATTGCCGATGACGTGATCGCCGTCGAGATTGCTTCGACCGGCACGTTGCTCAGGCCCTCGGGCAGCGCGCAGACGGTTGTTGCGCAGAATGAGTCATCGGAACGGCTGGTCATGGTGCACGGCCCGACGGCTGAGGTCATCGACACTGCGGCCACCGGCACGGTGCCCGGCGCGCGCTACGACCTTGCCGAGGCTCGCACCGAACCCGACGGACGCCACGTCCTCGTGACTGACACCGGCAATTTCCAAAGCGTCCTCTTCTCCTTCGATCGCGACGAACCGTCGTTCTTCCCTGGCCTCGCCCTCGCGGTCAACAATGACATCGTCGTCACGGCGGTCAACGTCGGAACCAACGCCAACATTGCAGTGTTCGACCACGCTGGCGACTCCGGCGTGGCCGCCCAGACTGCCTCGGTCCGTGCCGGCATGATCAGCAGCGGCAGGGTCATCCTCGTCGGCATCGACGGCGAAGTACTCGGACTCTCGCTCAGCAGCGGCGACATCACCGAACTCGGCAGCCTGTCAATCGGAACGGTCGAGTCCGGCGATGTGGCCATCCGCGGCGACCGCCTGATCGTGGTCGGCGAGCTCGGAACCGCGTTGATCGACGCGGACGGCACGATCATCACCGAACTGCCCGGCGCTCGGCCCACGACGTCGGGCATCGACGAACTCGCTCCGCGTCGCACTACCTGCCTGATCGTCGAGCGAGAAGCTGCCGGCGAAGTGGCAGTCGTTGACCTGGAGACGGGCACGGTCGGCGCCGAAGCTCTCGCCAGCCCCGATGTACTCTCCGCCGCCGACGGATGCCAGCCGATCGTTCCGACATCGGCCGGCTACCTCTCGCTCACCTCCGAAGCGGTGAGCGCGGTGACGCTCGTCGGCGACGTCGTCGCCATTTCACCCGACGGCGCCACGATCGGCGTGGAACGGGCCAACCGACTCGAACTTGTCCCCCGAGCAACCGCCGACGCTACCGATGATGACGATGCCGACGACGAGATCGAACCGATCGACGTCGGACGCAGCGGTCGCCCGATCTTCTTCGCCGACCTCTGACTGTCATGAGTGATTCGGGCATGACTGATTCGGACGTGAACGACCCCTACATCGAGATCGATCGTGGCGACACGGTCTGGCGGTTCGAACGCGAGTTCCTCACGTCGAACTGGACGTGTCTCTTCGGCAACGGTTGCAAGGGCATCTTGCAGGAAGACGCCACCGAGCTCAACCAAGGCTGCTGCTCGCTGGGCGCTCACTTCGGCGACGGCCCGGCCGGTCAAAACGAAGCAATGCAGGTGCAGGCCTACTCGGCGATGCTGTCCCCCCACAACTTCCAGTTCTTCGACGTGGCACACGGCCCCGAGAGCACCCCGGGCGCACTCAGCATCTATGGCGACGACGGACGCACCCACACTCGCGTCGTCGACGGTGCGTGCATCTTTCTCAATCGGCCCGGCTTCGACGGTGGCGAAGGGTGCGCGCTACACATCGCTGCACTCGAGTCCGATGAGTCGCCGACCGAGTGGAAGCCCTCGGTCTGCTGGCAACTCCCGCTCCGCATTGACTGGGAAGAAGTCAATGCGGACACGGAGGCCGCAACGGTGCGTCGTTGGAGTCGTGCCGACTGGAGTCAGCACGGCGAGAAGATGGCCTGGTGCTGCACCGAACGGTCCGAGGGTGGTGAGGCCTACAGCGGCAGCGAGCAGGTCATCGACTCCCTCCGCGACGAACTCACCGCGCTCGCCGGTGACGAGGTCTACGTCGAGCTCACTCGACGCCTCACCAGCTGATCAGGCTCAACGAGGAGATCGCACGTCAGATGATGTTGATCGCGTCGAGCACCTGCTGCACGTCGACGTTGCTCACATCGCCGGTGCTGGTGCCGCGCCAGTCGGTGCGCTTGGTCCCCCACGACACGAAGTCATGAGCGGTGGTCTTGATGACCGGCGCATCGTCGTCGCAATGATTCGCAACGGTCCAACCGTCAGGACCGGGTGACAGGCAGAAGCTGTTGGCTGCCGGCCCATCGAACACAATGTTGACCGGCTGATCAGGCCCCGCGCCCAGCTCGGCTGCACACATCTGTGGGAGACCCGCCAGCATCCACTCGACCGTGGCATGCAGCGCTTGGGGGTCGCGCGGCAGGGTTGCGGCACGCTCGACGGAAGCACCGATGTCGTGACGAAGGTGGCAGTAGTGATCGAACACGATGGCGTTGGCCAGGATGTGGAGCGGGTGCGTCCCGAGGTCGCTGATCGGCACCACCGTGTCAGCGGTCGGCGGTTCTTGGAGCGCGGCGAGGGCAGCGACGCCTTTCTCGCTCCACTCGTCGTACGCCGCGCTGACCTGCTCAGCCGTCCAGTCGCGGCGGTCGCCGACTGGCACCTCGGCGGCCGTCTCTGACTTTCCGCTGTCACCGACGTCGATCGTGTCGGGTGCTGCGATCTGCTGGAAGACGGCCGCCATGTGCTGGGCAACGTCCTGGACGCGCCAGCCGTCGCAGCCGCTCGCCGCTTCCCATTCCTCGGCGCTGAGTGAGGCAAAGAGCTCCTTCGCTCGGTCGACTTCGGTCTGGAGCGCAGCGACGGCGGCCTGAGTCATACAGCCCAGCATGTCACGGGTGACAAATCCACGCGTGCGTCAGGGTCGCTGCCGGAGGTCGGTTGCGCCGTCGGCGCGTCGGCTGCCGACCGGCTCGATCAACGTCTCGGCGCCAATCGGCACGAATCCACACGCAAGGAACGCTCGAAGCGAAGCTGCATTGCCCGGCGCGACTTGCGCCCACACCAGATCTTCGTCAGGGATCATCGCACGACCCGCGGCGATGAGCTCCCGGCCGGCGCCTTCGCCGTGGGCCGCCGACGTCAACTCGACAGATATCTCCAAACGGCCGACCAGTCCATGTCCCAGCGTGACCAACCCCCGCTCGTCGCCGAACACGCGCAAATCGGACCGATAGTGCCGAGCACGCTGCACGCGTGGATGGTCGTCGAGGTCGAATCGTTCGGACAGCCGGCCCGCCAACTGCGCTGCACCACGCGCCACGAGCAAACCGTCGTGCGACCCGATGGCTCCACCGGGCCCGGCCAGCCAGCGGACGAGATCCGGCTGCGTCACGCCACCGAAACCGTCGGCGCCTCGCACGCTCAACTCCGCCGCGTCGCACGTGGTCAGGACGACCGCGTAACCGGTGAATTCGTGCACCACGTGCAGCCCGCCGGGTTCGGGCCGGTGCACTTCAACCTGTCCATCGATCGGCGGGAACTCACCGTCAGCTGCGGCGACGAGCGCTGCGTGAAGTGGATGCATCGCCATCGACATTACGGTCCCAACATGCGCGTCGACATGATGACCGGGCCGAAACCACTGCGGCAGATGGGCGGCCTTGCCAACGCAACGAAGACGGCTGGCTTCGACGGCATGTTGTTCACCGAAGGCGGCCGCACCGCGTTTCCGGCCGTGACTGCGGCAGCACTTGCCGAACCCGACCTGCACTACTCGACCGGCATCGCCGTCGCCTTTCCACGCAGCCCGATGATATCGGCCCAGGTCGCCTGGGAATTACAGGAAGCCACCAGCGGCAACTTCCGCCTCGGACTGGGCACGCAGGTCCGCACCCACATCGTCCGGCGCTACGGCGGCGACTTCGCACACCCCGGCCCGCGACTCCGTGACTACGTCTTGGCGGTGAAGGCATGCTTCGCCGGGTTCCGCGGCGAGCGACTCGACCACCACGGTGACTTCTACGAGCTCACCTTCCTCAATGCACAGTGGAGCCCTGGCGCGATCGACGTGCCGGACCCGCTCGTTGACGTCGCTGCGGTGAATCCGTGGATGCTGAGCATGGCCGGCGAGGTGGCGGACGGTGTGCACGTGCATCCCATCGCCGAGCCGGGCTACATCAATCGCCACGTGATCCCGTCCGTGGCCGCAGGTGCAGCGAAGACCGGCCGTTCACCCGACGACATCGCACTGATCGTCCCCGTGACGACCATCGTGGGTGACACCGACGAAGAGATTGCGCGAGACCGCGCCGCCGCCAAGCAGATGCTCTCTTTCTATGGATCGACGCCGAACTACGCGTTCATCTGGGACGAAGCGGGCTTCGAAGGAACGACGGCACGAATCCGCGAGAAGCAGAAGGCGGGTGACTTCGCCGGAATGGCCGCCGAGATCACCGACGACCACCTCGCCACGTTCTGCACCGAGGCCAGTTGGGACGGACTCGCCGACGCGCTCACGCACAAGTACGCCGCAACAACCGAGCGGCTCGTGCTCTACAACGCTGGCAACGAAACGCCCGAACGCTTCGAGAAGTACGGCGCCGTGGCGCTACGCATCACTGCCGCGACTGGCTGACCGGAGAATCAGATGGGGCCGAGGACGCGGTCGGTGTAGGCGTTGCGGAACGTGCCGGCGGGGTCGAGTTTGGCTCGCAGCGCCTGGAACGCATCCCACTCCGGATAGCGGTGGGCGAGCGTGGCGGCGGTCTGATAGTGCAGCTTTCCCCAGTGCGGTCGACCGATGTAGTCGTTCATGATCTGCTCGACGCCCTGGAAGTAAGACTCGTACGGCACGCCGATGTACTGGTGGACCGCAATCCAGCCTGACGCACGGTCATTGCCGGTCGACAACGGGATGTCGTCGGCTGCGGAGCAACGAACCTCGATCGGGAACATCGGCTTCACCGGCAGCGTCTTCACGAGGGCTTCGATCCGGCCCAGCGCATCGGGCACCGCGTCGAGCGGCACGCCGTACTCCATCTCGAGGAACCGCACCTTGCGGGGGCTGGCGAAGATCCTGTCGCTGCGGTCGGTCAGCTCGCGCTCCGATGCGGCCGACATGACGAGGTTGGCGACCTTGGGCGCCATCTTCGGAAAGCGTCGGCCCACTCGACACACCGTTCCAAACGCGAGGTTCTCGCCGATCCACTTGTCACGGATGTAGGCCGCCTTCGACTGCGGCGCCGCAGGTGCGTCGGTCACGGTGTTGCGCTTGACCTGGCATCGGCGACCTCCGGGCATCATGTAGAACTCGACGTGGTCGGTCGAGTGCATCACGGTGCGGAAGTCGGCGATCACGTCGTGGAGCGGCTCGATCGTTTCGACAGCATGCAGGTTGAATGCTGGCACGCAGCGCAGCGTCACCTCGGTGAGGATGCCAAGCGCACCCACGCTCACGCGGGCGATCCGGAGCAATTCTGGATCGTTGCGCTCGTCCGCCCGAACGATCGTGCCGTCTCCGGTGACCATCTCGAGGCCGATGATGCGCGTCGAGATGTTGCCGAGGCCGGCGCCGGTTCCGTGCGTTGCGGTTGCCGTTGCGCCAGCAATCGACTGATACGCGATGTCGCCCAGGTTCGGCAGCGCCAGACCGCGACTCGCGAGTTCGTCGTTGAGTGCGTGGATGCGGATACCTGCCTGCACCGTGACGTCATGGCCGTCGGTGCTGAGCACCTGCTTCATCGCGTCGAGCGACATGAGGTGGCCGTCAGTCATAGCGGTGTCGGTGAACGAGTGGCCGCTGGCGATGACCTTGACGCGTTCGCCCCCCGCGTGGGCCGCTGTGACGATGCGCGCGACGTCGGCAGCTGATGTCGGCTCATGGACGTCGATCGGGTGACACCGTTGATTGCCGGCCCAGTTGCGAGTGGGAACGCTCATGCCCCGAGCGTAGATCTCGCGCCGACTTACTGCGGGGTCAGGCCATGTCTGCGAGCTTGCGCACTGTTGCCAAGTTGCGCATTGTCATCCCGACGCCGAGGACTCGCTCGATGTAGTCGCCGGTCAGCTTCGTGCTGCTCTGACCCGCTCGGTAGGACACGAAGGCGTGGTCGGCTTCGACGACGATCGAGTCGCCGGGCGAACGGTCGGGGTCGAGCGCAGCGATGGCCTCGGCGGTCGGCGTCGCGGTGAGGAATCCGACGTTCACAAGCTTGTCGTGCGTCTCGGTCT
>CAXMZV010000105.1:0-10000 GCA_964199985.1 Candidatus Ilumatobacter isfjordensis
CACACCCGGTCGGGCCTGTTCGACCAGATCAAGGCCTCGACCATCACGCTCGAAGAGGCGGGTGCGGCGACGCTTGCGTTCATCAAGGAGCACGTTCCCGAAGAGCGGACGGTGCCCCTGTGCGGCAACTCAATCGGGACCGACCGTCGGTTCCTCGATGCGTATCTGCCCGACATCGAGAACTGGCTGCACTATCGCTCGATCGACGTGTCCAGTGTGAAAGAACTCGTGAAGCGCTGGTATCCAGCAGTCGACACCGGTCGTCCACGAGGCCAGGGTTCGCACCGGGCGCTCGACGACATCCGAGAGTCGATCCGCGAGATGGCGTACTACCGAGACATGGTCTTCATCGACCCTGCCAGCGGCGCAGCGTCCGACGATGATGAATAGCGGAGTTCTCGAGTAATTCCGAACACGAACCATCGCGACTTCTCTAGGTTGCGGGGCGTCTTGATCTGTGGAACCAGCAGTTTGGTTCCACACCGGTCTGCGAACTTCGGTCCGCAGGCTCGTCGCCCAGGTTCGATGAGGTTCCGAACCCGGGCGACAGCGCGTCTGGGCTCAGATCGGGCCGCCGCCGAGCGCGCCGGATAGGTTCCGCTCATGCGCGCAATCGTCTTGAGAGAACACGGTGGTCCCGAGGTCCTGCAGATCGAGGATGTGCCCGACCCGGTGGCCGGACCCGACCAGATCGTCGTCGACATCGCCCACACAGCACTCAACCGGGCCGACACCCTGCAACGGGTGGGGATGTACAACGACCCACGCAATCCTGAGGTCGAGGTCCCCGGCCTCGAATATGCGGGCACGGTGTCCGCCGTCGGTAGCGATGTCACCGAGTGGCAGATCGGTGACCAGGTGATGGGCATCGAGTCGGGCGGGTGTTACGCCGAGAAGGTCGCCACGCACAGTCGACAGGCGCTGCCGGTTCCAACGAACGTCGGCCTGGCTGATGCCGCCGCCATTGCCGAGGTCTTCCTCACGGCGTGGGACGCGCTTGTCGTGCAAGGCGGTTTGACCTCTGGGCGATGGGGACTGATCCACGCTGGAGCATCGGGTGTCGGCACGGCCGGGATTCAGATCGCGAAGGCAATCGGCGCACGCATCGCCATCACCTGCTCAGCCGGCAAGGCTGACGCGTGCCGCGAGCTCGGTGCCGATCTGGTCATCGAGCGCAGCCCCGCCGATTGGCTGGGTGAACTGCGTGCTGCGGTGCCCGACGGTGTCGACACGATTCTTGATGTCGTTGGCGGCGAGGAAGCCGATCGCAACCTCAAGGCTGTTCGAGTCGACGGCACAATTGTGCAGGTGGGCCTGATGGGTGGCGGATCGGCGCCCGTCAACATGGGGCTGATCCTGATGAAGCGTGTCACGTGGATCGGCACGACGCTGCGGTCCCGGCCGCTTGAACGCAAGATCGCGCTGATGCAGCGATTCATCGACGAGATGCTGCCGCTGTTCGAATCGGGCGCCCTCCGCCCGGTCATCGACTCGCGCTACTCCTTCGAGCAACTGCCCGAGGCGCACACGTACATGGAGTCGAACGCCAACATCGGCAAGATCTTGATCGATCTGGCCTGACCGATCTCCCCTGACCGCGCGACCGTGGTCGCGCCGAGATCAGACGTCGGCGTCAGCCAGCTCGCCGTCCGCGTCGACGACTGGTGTCTGGTTGCGGAGCAAGCTGAAGTACGCGCCGATGGCGAGGATCAACACGGCACCCAGGCCGAACAGCACCCACGTGAGTGCGCCAGCGCCTTGGCCAGCGCGATCTCCGTACACGAATGAGATGGCGCCGCCGACGAGGTGGCCGTCCTCTTCTGCGAGGTAGCGCACGAGGTACTCGCCTTCGGTCGTCAAGGGCTCGAACAGGAGCTTGGCTTCGGTGTCGGAGAGCAGCACGACATCGCCGGGCAGGTCGCCGTCGTCCGGGCCGACGAGTGCGAGTTCCACACCGTCGACCGGTTCGCCGAAGTTGATGACCACTTCACTGATCGGCTCGTCGAACTGCGACTGATGTTCGGGCACCGACGATTCGATGTCGTCGTGTGCAAGAACTGCTGAGCCGGCACCGACCGCGGCAGTGGCAGCGAGCACCGCAATGACAAATCGACGGACAGGACCGATGGCGCCCTTCATCACTTCATTCAATCAGGTCGGCCGGGCATTCGGGCCCCGTCAGACGAGGGTCACCCGGGGCGGAGGGCGGGCGGAGAGGGGGTCGAGGACGGTCAGCGGGCATCGATGCGACGACCCTTCCACTCGACGCGACGACCCAACACGAGCGCCACGAGGCTGCGGAGGAAGATGACGACGAAGGCGAGCACGGCGATCGGGTAGAGCAGAGCGGTGAGTGGATGGACCGAGGCCGCGCGACGTCCCAGCACCCAGACTTGCAGCGCGCTCAACGGGTAAACAATGGGCGTCGCGATCCATCCGCCGGCCAGCGACCAGACCCATGCCAGCGTGGCGACGGCGATCCACCAGGGTGTGAAGCGAGCACCGGTCGCGATGCTCCGCGTCCACCCGCGAACGGTTTGCCCGAGGCCTTCCGGATACATGCGGAACGACGTGTCGGGGTGCCCCGTGTAGAGCTCGGCCCCGCCGACGACGCGGGCGAGACCGATGTCTTCGGTGTGCATCGAGCGCACTGACGGATGTGCATGGCCGCCGACTCGGTCGTAGGTGACTCGGTCGACCGCGAGGACTGGGCCGAATGCCACCGATGCGCTCGTGGCATGTCCTGCCGGAGTGAATGCGCCGCAGCCCATCAAGGCCGTCACGTTGCACAACACACTGGCCTGCTCGACCCAACCCTCCGTCTCGTGCCACGGCTGGATCGAGGTCACCACGTCCGGGCGCTCCGCGACTGCGTGGGCCAGACGAGCCATGAGGTCGGGGGCGGGTCGGACGTCGGCATCGACGAACAGCAGCACCGGTGCGCTCGACTCGGCGGCACCGAACGCGCACGCGTGTGGCTTGCCGAGCCAACCGGTCGGGAGCGGTGGTGGTGTGACGACGCGTGCGCCGTGCTGCGCCGCGACGATCGCCGTGGTGTCGTCGGAATGGTCGTCGACGACGATCACTTCATCCTGGGACCCGATTTGAGGCAGGATCCGTGACAACAGATGGGGGAGTGCGTGCTCCTCGTTGCGCGCCGGGATGATCACGGCGACCCCAGGGCGTTCAACGGGGACGCCGGACGGGTTGGAAGCGGCGGCCGGGAGCGGGCGAAGCCGCCACAACAGCAACCAGCCCAAGGCCCATCCCACCAGGTAGATGGCCAGATCCACGCGATCAGGCACCAGTTCCACCGGCCCACTCTGGTCGCCGCGGAGATTTGTTGCAAGAAAAGTGCAAGTCCTGTCGGGCTGAGTGCTCTTGTCCGGTGAGAACACAAACCGCCGCTCCGTCCCGGAGCACTCACCGAAAGCCTCGACATGACCAAGCACAGCGCTTCCACCACGACCACTCCGAACATCCGGAACCGTCGCGTCGCCGGCCTGGCAGCGCTTGCAGCCCTCAGCCTGCCGCTCGGCGCCCTGCTCGCACCCGGGATCGCCGCGGCTGCCCCTGGCGCCCCTGGCGACGGCATCGGTGACGAACTGCTGCCGCTCGATGAACTCCCGCTCCTGCAGGCCGACTTCGCGCCGGTGATCATCCCGATGTTCCCGCTGCCGGACGTGCCCGGTCCCGATGACGGGGCTGAGCCGAGCTTTCTGCCGACCCTCGACGACCCGATCATTGTGATGCCAGAGATCGATTTCTTTCCGCTGCCCGACGACTGGGAGTTGGCCCCTGTCGATGATGACGGCGAGGAGCCAGAGCCGGAGCCAGAACCGGAGCCAGAACCGGAGCCGGAGTGTGCCGAGTACTCGGCAGCCAACTTCGGCGTCGTGGTCGACCGTTACGACGGCGACGAGACCCGCATTGAGGTGCAACTCAGCTACAACGACGACGAAGTCTGCGACGACACCGTGTGGGCCGCCCTCGCGGCGCCTGGTGCCCCCGGAACACTCGCTGACACCACGGTCGGAATGGGGTCCGTTGCCTTCTCGACGAGCTCCGCTGGGTACTACCACCAGACGTTCTCGGACTTTGACCTCTGCGATCTGGAGATCCGGATTGCAGTGGAGGAGAGCCTCGAGGTCATCTACCCATACACCGATCCTGGCTGCGAAACGCTTGAGGAGGACGACGACGGTGAGCTGGTCGACGAGACCCCCGAGGCTCGCCCGCTGACCGACGGCGAGCCGAAGACACCGACGACTCCGAGCGGCGGCCTCCCGCAGACCGGCACCGACATGACGACCGTGATGCTCGCCATCGGTCTGATGACCCTCGGCGCCGGCTCGATCGTCGCCCTTGCCACTCGCCGGCGGGACGAGCTCCCCATCGCCTGATCCCCCAGGTCGGCCCGCCGGTCCGTCAGACGGCCCCCTCGTCTGCCGGGCCGACATCGACCGGTCACCACGAACTGCACCGAACCTCGAACCCGAACCCCGAACCTTCAAGAAAGCGAAACGAAACATGATCCTCACACTCACTCCCGACACTCTGACCAGCGAACCCCTCAGCGACATCGGCACCGAGGCCGGATCGGCCGCCATCGCCCAGGTCCACATCACGGGCAGCATCGCCCTGCCGGACACCGACGTGGACGACGAACCGGCACTCTCGAGCTACGCCCGATGTGCCGACGGCAACGGCACACTCAGCTTCCTCTTCTTCTCCGAGGACGACCTCGAGCTCGCCCGGGCCAAGGCGGTCTGCGGCACCTGTGGTTTGCAAGACGAGTGCCTGTCCGGCGCCATCGAGCGCGAGGAGCCCTACGGCGTCTGGGGCGGCAAGCTCGTCCTCGAGGGCGTGCCGGTGGAGTTCAAGCGCAAGCGGGGCCGTCCGCCGAAGACGCCCCAGCCCATCCTGGTTGTGGAGGAAGCACCGCTTCCGCCGCACCTCGTCGCCTGACAACGGTGGGAGGCTCCCAACCCAAGATCTCGGTCCGATCTGCCCAGCAATCCGCTGGGTTTGCGGGCCGAGGTCGGCGCGTCATGGGGCGAATTTCGGCCAGGTCGAATTAACTCCCTTGACCCGGTGCCCACAATCGTGGTTGCCTGTATTTCAGTCGTGCAGCCGAGATGGTGCGCGAAGTGAATCGCCCTGAACACACAGACCGAGCAGAAAGGACAGACCCATGAACAGCACCACGTCGTTCACCCAGCGCATCGCCGCAGGTCTGTCCGCTCGCCTCCGCGCAGTGTCGGCAGTCGTCGGTGCACCCTCGGTTCCGGCGTTCGCAAGCGCGAACCCGGCATTCGGTGGCGGCAACCAATTCGGCACTGGCATGAACTCCAACCACATGAACACTGCGTGGCTTGGTGACTCTGCCGAAACCGGATGCGTGAAGACCACGTATGTCACCAAGCGAATCACCACTGGCAGCCTCCGCGAGGTCCTGACGTAATACCAACGTCAGATCACCTCTTTCGAGGCCGCCGGGTTTGTCAACCCGGTGGCCTTTTTGGTTTTCCGACGCAGATCTCCCCAACACACATCAGCAACTCCAACTCAGAAAGCACCCCGATGAAAACCCTCACCAATCACAACGCAGTCGCCGGCACACCGGCCGTTATCTGGCCCAAACATCCCGACGGCGCTACAGCCGCCGCCCCCGCCCTTCACGCACGCACCAACGAAACGGACCTTCCCATGAACACCTTCGCTCCCGTCGACGAGCTCGACGAGCTCGACCCCGACATACAGAGACCCCCAGATGAATCGTTCGACGAGACGTTCGGCGAACCCAGCGCCGTTCGTGCCCCGGTCGCCCGGTGCGCTGACGGCAACGGCACGATGGTCGGCCTCTTCTTCTCCGACCACGTCGTCGACATCGCCCGAGCCAAGGCAATGTGCGCACTCTGCCCCCTGCAGGAGCAGTGCCTCACCGACGCTCTCGAACGTGAAGAGCCCTGGGGTGTCTGGGGTGGTCAGCTGCTCTCAGGTGGCCGGATCATCGCTGACAAGCGGCCCTGCGGCCGTCCTCCGAAGGTCCCGCGGCCCGAGGTGGTCTACGACGAGATGGGCCCGGTTGGCGCCACGTTGATCTCGGCGTAGCTCACGCCCACTGTTCCCCGACAAGCGAGCGCCGCTGCAGCACCCCCGGCTGTGGTGGCGCTCCGTCGCGTCTCGCCACGTTTGCGTACCCGTCAGATGTCGCCGACGACGCCTGATGGGTGCGCAAACGGGTCGACTTCTGTAAGGGAACGTTTCGCGGCCCGCCGGGCGCGGCCGATGTGGCGTCACTACCCTTCTGAGCGTGAAGTTCGCACGTCCACGACTGCTCGCCGGCTCGCTAGCCGTCGCCGCGCTCGTGATCGTGGTCTTCACTGTCGTGTTGGCAACACAAGGCAGCAGCGACGACGATGTCGACGCTCGACTCACTCCCGGAGTCGTCACGTTCCCGAACGACGGACTCGCGAACGCCAACGTCGAGGGTGACCCCCTTCCGATCGTCGACCTCGGCGATCGGGACGGCAACGCAATCTCCACGGCGTCCTTCCTCGGTCAACCGCTCGTCGTCAACTTCTGGTACGCCAATTGTCCGCCATGCGTCAAGGAGCTCCCCGACTTCGCGGAGGTGCATGCCGAGATGGGCGATGCCGTTCGATTCATCGGGGTCAATACCCAAGACTCGGTCGAAGAGATGGAACGCTTCGCGGCCGACCGCGGCGTCACGTACGAGCTCTACCGCGACGACTTCGGTGACCTCGTCGACGCCATCCGCCTGGTCAGCACGCCGACGACCCTCTTCGTCACCCCCGAAGGCAGAATCGTCGAACAAACCGGCGTGCTCGACGCCGATGAACTTCGCTCCGAAATCGAACAACTCCTGGAGGCCTCAGCATGAGCCTGTCATTCATCCGAGGCCTTGTTGCCGCCATCAACCCGTGTGGCTTCATCCTGCTCCCGACGTACCTGATGTACTTCCTCGGCGTGTCGGGTGGTGCTCCCGGCACACAGAAGGCGTCGATCACTCGAGCGCTCAAGGTCAGCGCCGCAGTCTCGTCCGGGTTCTTGGCTGTGTTCCTGGTGATCGGGTTCCTGTCGGTGCCGCTGCGCTCGACGATCTCGGCGAACTCCAAATACGTCACCGGCTTCATCGCAGTGGGGCTGATCGGCCTCGGCATCGCGATGCTGTTCGGCTACAAGCTGCCGTTCATGACGCCGCAGATCGATTCCGGCAAGAAGGACCAGACCGTGAAGTCGATGTTCATCTACGGCGTCGCCTACGCCATTGCCTCGATCGGTTGCACGATCGGACTGTTCCTCGCGACCGTCTTCAGCGCCCGCCCCGACGAGACCTTCGTCGACAGTGTCGCCAACATGGTTGCCTACGGTGCCGGCATGGCGCTCCTGGTCAGCGCTCTGACCGTCGGGTTCGCGTTCGCCAACACGAGCCTGCTCAAGTTCCTGCGCAACGCCATGCAGTACGTCGACAAGATTTCTGCGGCGTTCGTTCTGCTGTCAGGTCTGTATCTCGCCTGGTACTTCTACTGGGTCGACCTCGACAACGGCGGCGACCCGATCACCGACTGGGCCTTCGCCCGGCAGGCCGATGCCACGGCCTTCCTCAACGACAACTGGCAGGTCGTCGGGATCGTTCTTGCCGCCGTCGTCGTCGCAGCGCTCGCCTACGTGACGTTCCGCAAGGACGACACCGATGATGAGCCCGCCGAGATTGCCGCCCCCGAGTCCGAATCGGTCAGCTGACACCCACATCTGTTCGTCTGTGTGACGATTTCGGTGAACCGTTCCGCCAAATTCATCACGCAAACGTCTCCCGAGTCCATGGCGCCGACGTCCTCTCTCTAGTGTCGGGCGGGCATGACCGACGCACCGTTCGACCCGACCACCGTTCCGATCAAGCCTGCGGCCACCGTGATGATGGTGCGCGATGGCGGCCCGGACGGATCCGAGGGTCTGGAGGTGTTCATGCTACGACGCACTGGCCGTGCATCGTTCGCTGCGGGGATGTACGTGTTCCCCGGTGGACGTGTCGACGACGTCGATCATGCTGATGAGATTGCTCCGTTCTGCAAGGGACTCACCGACACCGAGGCCTCAGCACAACTCAGCATCGAGTCAGGTGGCCTCGCGTACTGGGTTGCATCGATTCGTGAGTGCTTCGAAGAAGCGAGCGTCCTCCTCGCTGAGCGCAGCGACGGCGCCCCACTCGACGTTGATGAAGATGAGCGCCACCATGTCCACGACGGCACGTTGTCGATGGTCGAGCTCTCGCAGCGACACGGTCTCGTACTCGATCTGTCGACGACGCACTACGTCGATCACTGGATCACACCGATCGGCGAGAACCGGCGATTCGACACTCGCTTCTTCGTCACCTTGGCGCCGGCGGATCAGGAGGGCCTCCATGACGACAAGGAGACTGTTGAGAGTCTCTGGGTGCGGCCCACCGATGCACTCGAGATGCATGCGCGTGGCGAGCTGATGATGCTGCCGCCGACGGTCTACAACCTGAAGTTCCTGGCCGAACATGCCACCGCAGCCGATGCGATTGCCGCAGGCGACGCCCGCAGGGACATTCCGTGCATCCTGCCGAAGGTGCGGACAGATGACGCGGGCAAGTTCATCGGGATCGCCCTGCCCGGCGATCCCGACTACGACTCCCTGTAGGGGTCTTTCAGGAAACTCTGCCCAGCGTCACTCGCCTACGACGACCGCGGACCGACGGTGACAGCGGTCTCGAGTTCGGCGAACGCTGACTCGTCGGAGTCGAAGAGGCGGGCGCTGCATCCGGCCATGTCGATGTCGTCAGGCTTCGACGGGGGAGCGATCTCGTCGATGATGTGCGTGGCAATGGAGCGGAACATGTCGGCCGCGGCGCCGCTGCCGTCGATTGCGACCGGGGTACCCGCATCGTTGCCGGCGGCGACCGATGGCTCGAGCGGGATCTGACCAAGGAGCGGGGCGCCGATCGCTGTGGCCAATGCCTCGCCGCCGCCCGATCCGAACAGTGCGTACGTCTCGCCGTGATCGCACGTGAATGCGCTCATGTTCTCGATGACTCCGACCACTTTGAGGAAGCTCCGGCGGGCCATGTCGGCCGCACGCTGCGCCACCTTCTGCGCTGCCAGCGCGGGGGTGGTGACGACGATCAGATCGGTACTGGGCAGCATGCGCGCCAAGCCCATCTGCACGTCCCCCGTGCCCGGTGGCATGTCGATGAGGAGGTAGTCGAGCTCACCCCACTGCACATCGCGCAGGAACTGCTCGACCGCCTTGGTCAGCATGAGGCCGCGCCACATCAGTGCCGTTTCCTCGTCGACGAGGAAACCGGTTGAGACGACCTTGAGCAGACCGTCGCCCACGACGCGCTCGTTTGGAGAGATCTTCGGCTTGTCGGACCCCTCGACGGCGTGGGCCTCCATCCGATCGGTGATGCCGAGGAGGCGCGGAACGGAGAATCCCCAGATGTCGGCATCGAGCACGCCAACCGTGAGCCCGGTCGACGCCAACGCCGCGGCGAGATTGACCGTGACCGACGACTTGCCGACGCCGCCCTTGCCGCTGGCGATCGCGAGCACCTTGCAGTTGGCGGGAACTTCGGTCTCGGCGGCGCTCTCACGGGCGTTCCAGCGCGCCTTGGTCATCACCTGGCTGCGCTCCTCAGAGTTCATCTCCCCCCAGGTGATCTTCACCTTTGAGACACCCGGGTGCAGCTCGACTCGGTCTTCGACCTCTTTCTTGATCTCGGCGCGCATCGGACAGCCCGAAATCGTGAGCTTGATCTCGATCGTGACGAGTCCGTCGTCCGCGACAATCACGGACGGAACCATGCCAAGCGACACGATGTCGGCGCCGAGTTCGGGGTCGATGACCGACCCGAGGACCTCGATCACCTCGTCGTTGCTCGGGGGGGGACCTGAAGTGGCTCGGGGCGATTTGCCGGAGATGGTTCGGCTCATCGGGAGATTTTACC
>CAXMZV010000106.1:0-9961 GCA_964199985.1 Candidatus Ilumatobacter isfjordensis
TTGAGCGGACAGGACCTCATCAAGGACTTCCTCGGGGGCACCCGTGTCCTGCTCGAGGATCGCTACGCAGTGGGCGACGACGTCGTCCTACAGGTCGGAGGAAACGAGGTGCATGGCACCGTTGATCTCATCGGAACTACTTCGATCCGGCTCCGCACCCCCGAAGGCGCGACCTGGCACGCTGCCCACCACACGATCGACTCAGTGACCAACCTCTCCCAGCTCCCCTCCATCAGTGACATTGCCGTGCCGCTCGGCGAGTGGGCGCAGGCTGACGAAGCAGCCGCTGCGGAGCGTCTCGCAGAGTCGTCGAATGACATCGGCCTCACCGGCGTCGTGTTCATGCGCGACATCGAAACACAAACGGTCGCCGACGAACCCGAAGCCGACACGGTGACCGTTCGGGTCAAGGCCAATCGCCCGCTCAGCTCCCCCGAAGCCGACCTGGTACGAGCGAAGCTGCTCGATCGCTGAGCTCACCCACCGGGCCGTCGCCGCGAGCATCGAGCTACGAATTCGACGACGGCGCCAGAACGGCCTGGGCTGCTCACGAAATCTTCTCGATCGCCGACAGCGAAGCCTTGTTCGACCACATCCCCGGAGAGCACAACCGGCTGAGCTTTTCAGCCGGGCCTCATGACGACGGGCCGGACGAAATGATCGCGGAATTGGCCGCTCTGAATATCGGCGTTGCTCGCGGCTCGTTGCCGCCCGTTCGTCACGCATTCGTCCAGCGTTCAGCCAGTTGTCAGAACGCGCCGGCCAGAGCAATGATCAGGCCCCAGGTCAGCGGGCCGAACAGGAGCACCCACCAGCCACGGCTGTCACCGATGATGCGCGACGTGACAGCACCGGACACGACGAACAGGCCCGGAGCTGCGGCGCCGATCGGAATCGAGAGCAAGACGTAGGCGGGCATTCCTTCGTTGGTCTGATCGCCCCAGTCCTCGAACGCGGCGATCAGGAAGATGGCGACAGCGAGCAGCGCCGTCATCGCTGCCGCCACTTGGATGGCAATCCCCGCTGCGAATGCAGCCAACCACCGCGGGCCGCTGGCTTGCAAGCGATCTTCGATGGTGGGCGATGGTGCGGGGTGCGTCGAGTTCATGTCTCCATCGTCGTGAGCATCAGGTTCGCTGGCCATCCGGTGAATCCCCCAAACCGGCGTGGGGAAGACGACATGGTGCCTGGCACCAACTCGTCCTACTCTCGGCGCGATGCGCGAGATCCATTCACTCGAGGAGTTCGACCGGTACCTCGATCGAAACGGCACGCTCGATGGGCTTGTCGTGCAGGGGGTCGACCTCTCCCAGCGATCAGCTGCGATCGAGGCAGTCTCGTGCGCCGGCGGGACGTTTCTGGGTGCTCGCCTGCCGACGTCCACGCTGGAGCACGTACTCGAGTCGGGTGCCGTCGTGTTTCCTCGGCTTCCGAATCTGCCATTCGACCCCTACCGGCCACATCTCTACGCGCAAGGCGAGCTGGTTGCGGGGTGGGTGCCGGGGGATGCCGAATCATTCGATGCCGACGCGCTCGACTCGAAGATCTACGAATGGACCACGCAGTGGGGGCGCGGTCAAAACGTTCCGGTGCTTGACGCGCTCGCTACCCGACTGCACGATCACGCCATCGACGATGCACTCGCCGAGCACCTCGAAGCACACCCTGATGTCGTTGCCGTCATGGGCGGGCATTCGATGCAGCGGACCGATCCGGCATACCGCACGGTGGCCGAACTCGGTCGCTTGATGGCTCGGCAGGGATGGCACGTTGCCACCGGCGGAGGGCCCGGAGCGATGGAGGCGGCCAACCTCGGGGCCTGGCTCGCACCTCATCCTGACGCAGCGCTCGACAATTCGATCGAGATGCTCGGCTCCGACGTGGACTTTCATGACGCCGACCCGTACTTGCGCGCCGGCCTCGCCGTTCTCGACGCGTTTCCGAACGGTGGCACGAGCCTGGCGGTTCCGACATGGTTCTACGGGCACGAGCCGACCAATCAGTTCGCCACCCATGTCGCGAAGTACTTCGCGAACTCGATTCGGGAGGACGGCCTTCTGGCCGTCGCCACTCGTGGCGTCGTGTTCTCGCCGGGGGCGGCCGGGACCACGCAGGAAGTGTTCCAAGACGCCACGCAGAACCACTACGACGTGTTTGGCGTCGTGAGCCCGATGGTATTCCTCGACAGCGAATTCTGGACTGAGCAGCTCCCGGCAGAACCGTTGCTCCGCAAGCTCGCCGGCGAACGAACCTACGCCACGATGATCGGCACCGCGGACACCGCTGAAGATGCCATGCGCTACCTCGTCGAGCATCCGCCGATCCGGTCGCCGTTGCCGTCGTCCTGAGCCCGCCGTCCTGATGCAGCTAGTCGAACTCACGACAGAACTGCTGTGCCAACGACGGTTCGTCACTGTTCGGATCGGCGATCAGCAGCGGCCGATCGTTCCGCTCGATGAGCGCGGCGAGCACCAGAAGACCGGTGCCGCCAGCAGCGATCCAGAGCCACGTCGGTGCGGCGGCAAGCCGTGAACCAACTGATGCGAGGACCGACGCTCCGACGAGTGCCGTGCCCAGCACGAGTGCCGCGCCCAACCGGCGCCAGCCGCCGACGCCGATGGCAACAACTCCCACGACCAGACCTCCCACCGTGGCCCAGGTGCCGTCGCCGTCGAGTTGGGCGTCGATCAGCCACGCCGCTGCCATCCCGAGACCGGGGCTGTAGGCGAGCCACGACGTCACACGCACCACGAGCGGCTGGGACCGACGGAGCAGCGCACCGCTGATGAGCAGCGATAGCGCAGCAACCGCCAGCGCCAGGTCGCCGCCGTCGGCGCTGTAGGGCTGCAGCCAGTTGATCACGGTCTCGTTCGTCCCGGTCGTCCACCACAGACTGACCGTTGCGGCGGCGGAGACCAGCGCTCCGATCGCTGCCGCAGTGCGCTGCTGACGCGCTACCGCGTACAACGTGAACTGAGCGGCGATGACCGCAACGACGAGCGACTGCACATCGGGTGCGGCTTGGAGGCCTGCGAGCAACGCCAGTACGGCTGATCCGGCCGCGATCGTGTCCATCGGCGTCAGGCCGGGACGCAGGAACGCGATGCCCATCGAGGCCGTGGCGAGCGCAACGAGCGCCACCGATGCGGCACCTGCCGACAGGCCGGCGACGGCCATCGACGCACCAGCGGCTCCGACAGCGATCACCGCGGCGGCATGGGACCAGGCTGTGCCGCGGACTTTCGCGATCCCGGCCGTCAGGACAGTGATGGCCCACAGTGCGGCGACATCGTCCCACCCGTAGAGCGCCGACCCGACGGTCAAGGCCGTGGCGACGACAGCCAGGCAACCTGCCACGAACAGGGCGATGCCCTCGCGTGTTGTGCGTCGGGCGGCAGCGGATGCGAACAACGCCAGCGCCGTCAGCCCGCACGGCAATGCCCAAGCGGCGTCCACGCCGACGCCGGACAATTCATCGAGGGCTCGGGCGCCGAATGCGATCTGGGGTGCGAGGGTTGCCCCGAATGCGAGCGGAACGATCACGACCGGTGACGCCATGTCGCATGCGCGTTGCCACACGGACCGCGGCGCCAGGCTCGATGTGGCTTGCAGCGCAAGGACCAGCAGTGCAGGCAGTGACCACCAGACCACCCCGGACGGCTCGAGCCGGAACAACCCCACAGCGCAGCCGATGGTCAATGCGGCGGCAGCGAGCGCGACCAGCGTCAGGCTCGCACGACGGTGCGCAGTGACGGCGATCACGACGGCAGCGATCGTCGAGGCCAGCGGTGCGCTCCAGTCGAGTGATGATCCGGTGGCTCCGATTTGTTCGAGCGTGCCGACACCCACACCGGTGTCGGCGAGGAGGACGAGGAAGGGGACGGCGCTCGCCGCCGCAGCGAGGGCCACGCTGCGCTTCTCGGCTCCGCACACGAGCGCCACGGCTGCCGCAAGCGCGCCGAGGACGGCCACTGGAGTGGCCGAAAGGGCCGCGAGACCTGTGACCGCGAGGCCAGCCGCGACAGCGGTCGCGGCATGGAGGGTGGGTACCTCCCACCGCCGCGATTGCACTTCGGTTGCGACGAGGGCAAGCGCGCCGCCGACCAAGATGCAGATTGGCCAGGGCTGTTCCAGCGTTGCCGCTGCGGCGATACCGACCGGGGCGGTGATTGTCGCAGCCAGCACCGCAAGGGCCGATGCGGTGGTCGGCAGTCGGTCACGTAGAGCCTCAGCTGCGAAGTAGACCGCGAGCAGGGACGCAATGAGACCGGCAAAGCGGACCTCGGGGGTGATCGACTCCCACCTGCCGGCGACGACAACGATCGATGCCAGCAGCAAGAGCGAAGCGCCAGTCGATGCGAGCCAGCCGGCAGCAGACAACCGCGGCAGCCGGAGCTGGCTGGCAGGTGCCGGGGGTGGGGATGGCGGTGGCAGTGGCGGCAGTTCCGACGGAGGTGGTGACGGTGCTGAAAGCTCGGAGGGGGAGTTCATGACTCCATCGTCATCGGACGTCGGGTCAAGCGATATCGGGGAAACCCCCCACGCCGTTCTGGGGTGCGGCTGCGGCGCCCGTTCAGTCGAGACCGTGTTCGACGGCGTAGCGCACCAGGTCGGCCCGACGGCTGAGGTGCAGCTTGCCGAGGATGTTGCGGACGTGGTTCTCAGCGGTCTTCGGCGAGATCGAGAGTTCGCTGCCGATCTCTTTGTAGGTGTGTCCGCGGGCGACCAACTGCAGCACCTGGCGTTCCCGTTCGGTCAGCGGGTTGGTGTCAGTGGACTTGGCCATCCGTCGGAACTCGCCGAGCACGAGCGCAGCAAGCGATGGCGAGAAGACCGGTTCGCCAGCCGCGGCCGCGATCAGTGCCGTCTCGACCTCGTCGACCTGGGTGGTCTTGAGCAAGTAGCCCGCGGCACCAGCCGCAACCGCGTCGAGGAGGTCTCGCTCGGCCTCACTGACGGTCAGGATGACGATGGGGCAGATCGTGGCACATGCTTGGACCACCGCCAGTCCGCCGCCACGCGGCATGTGGAGATCGGACACGACCAAATCGGGCTGCCGGGCGTTGATGACGTCGATGGCTCCTTCAGCATCGTCAGCCTCTCCGACGATCTCGAACCGACTGCTCAACTCACTCCGCATGCCCGCTCGGACAATCGCATGGTCGTCGGCGAGCACGATGCGGATCGGGTCGGCGGTGGTCTCTTCACTCATGTAGTGCTCCTGTCGTCCAGAGTCGGATTTCGGTTCCGCCGCCGACGGTGCTGATGACTTCGGAGCGACCGCCCGCGTCGAGCATCCGTTCACGAATCGAACCTTCCAGACCTTCGCCGAGTTCGACTCGAGTCGTGTCGAACCCCATGCCGTCGTCGCGGACGGATGCGAAGACGTGACCGTCGTCGTCGGTTTCTGCGTAGACCACGATGTTGGAGGCGACTGCATGTTTGATCGCGTTGGTGACGGCCTCTCCAACGGCGCCGGCCAGAGCGTTCTGAGCAGCGGGCGTCGCTCGGCAGCCATCATCGAGCACGTTGATCGTCACGTCGACATCATGGTGTGCCGTCGCTCGCTCCACCGTTGACCTGATCCGCGAATCAAGAGTGTGGCTGTCACGGCTCGTCGCACCGAACAGGAACCGGCGGACGTCGCGGTCCGCAGACCGAGCGGCTTCGGCGAGTTCGGGGTCAGAGGTGGCGGTTCGCGTCTCGACCAGCGCCAACGTCTGGAGCACGGTGTCGTGCATGACTCTGGCCACTTCGTCCTTGGCTCTCCGATCGGCGATCTCTCCTTCGACGCGCCGGAGCAGCGTCGCCAGCCATCCGAACAGCGCTCCGGCCGCAGCGAAGAAGATTGACGTTGCGACGATTGAGAAGGTGTTCTGCGGTGACCATCCACTGAACTCGTTGAGCCGGGCTGCCCAGAGTTCGGCAGGACCGACGAGTGCGCCGGTCGCAGCGGCCACCCACGGGCCGAACGCGAGGCCAAGGGTCGCCATGGCCACAAGTGGATACTGCGTGGCAAGGCTCTGGGAGGTTTCGAACACGTGGCCCGGATCAAATACCCACCCGTCGAGCACGCTCAATCCAAGCGCCAGCGCGCCTTCGGTGATGGCAAACGTTGCTCCCATCAGGCGCGCCGGGGCTCGGCGCAGGCCGACGGTGCCCAGCACACACATGATCAGGACAGCCGCAACGCACGACCACGCCACGACCGGGTGACGCAGGGCGGTCTCGGGTCCTGAGGGGTCGCCGGGCAGCGGGTTCTCAACACCTCGGAAACCGGCGACGGCGACAACGCCGAACATCCAGAGCCACGTCAGCCAGCGTGCGGCGGCCACCGCGCGCAGCATCGTCACCCCGGTCGGGAAGAGACGCCCCGGAAGTTCGATGCTCACCGCCCAACTCTGCCAGATGGGATCCGACGAGCCCGATCGAAGCGGAGGTGGCAACCGCTGATGCTCCGTGTTGGAAGCTCGTGGTGCTCGGAGAATGGACGCAGTTCGCCGAGAGCGGAACGGTCTGCGCCGAAGAGTGAACTGAACACATGTTCGCCTGTACAATTGGGCGCTCATGGCTGCTCGAACATCTGCCCCCGCCAAGAAGTCCGTTGCGAAATCCCCGGCTGCGACGAAGTCACCGGCGCCGAAGAAGCGTGCCGCTCGCAAGCCCGCCGACGAACCGAAGATCATCGTGCGCGGTGCGCGTGAGCACAATCTCAAAAACGTCAACGTCGAGATGCCGCGCGACAAACTCGTCGTGTTCACCGGCCTGTCGGGGTCCGGTAAGTCGTCGCTCGCGTTCGACACCATCTACGCCGAGGGACAGCGCCGCTACGTCGAGTCGCTGAGCGCATACGCCCGCCAGTTTCTGGGGCAGATGGATCCGCCGGATGTCGACATGATCGAAGGTTTGTCGCCGGCGATCTCGATCGACCAGAAGTCAGGTTCGCGCAACCCGCGATCCACCGTCGGCACGATCACCGAGGTCTACAACGCGCTCCGCCTGCTCTATGCCCGTATCGGCATCCAGCACTGCCCGAATGACGGAACTCGGTTGCAGCGTCAGACGCCGCAGCAGATCGTCGACCGCATTATGGCGATGGACGACGGCTTGCGGTTCCAGGTGCTCGCGCCGGTCGTTCGCGGTCGCAAGGGTGAGTACGACACGCTGCTCGAAGATCTCTCCGGTCAGGGCTACGTTCGTGCCCGCATCGATGGTGAAACCGTCGACATCGACGAGTTCCTCAAGCGCGACGAGCGCCTGGCCAAGTACGAGAACCACAAGATCGAGATCGTCGTCGATCGCCTCGTCTTGAAGGAAGGCATCGATCGCCGCCTCACCGATTCGCTCGAGCAGGCGCTGAATCTTGCCGAGGGTGTCGCCGAGATCGAGATCGTGCATCGGGACGCAGAGCCCGAGATGATCACGTTCAGCCAGCATTTGGCGTGCGACGTCTGTGGCACGTCATACGACGAGCCGGCCGACCGAAACTTCTCGTTCAACTCCCCGTACGGCGCCTGTGCGACGTGCGACGGGTTGGGCACCACCTACGAGGTCGACCCCGAACTCGTCATCCCCGATGTCGATGCATCGCTCTCCGAGGGTGCGATCGCTCCGTGGCGGAGTGCGCACACGCAGTACTTCACCCGCATGCTCGAGTCGGTCGCCAACGTCAACGAGATCGACCTCGACGCACCGTGGCACACGCTCACCGCCAAGCAGCACAAGCTGATCCTCCACGGCGTCAAGGGCAAGATGACCGTGAAGTACAAGAACCGGTACGGCCGGTCGCGGTCGTATTCGACCGAGTACGAGGGCGTCATTCCCTGGATCCGTCGCCGCCACGAAGGCAGCGACAGCGAATGGGCACGTGAGCAGTACGAGGGCTACATGCGCCTGGTCGCCTGCTCGAAGTGCGGGGGTGCTCGCCTCAAGCCCGCATCACTGGCCGTCACCATCAACGACAAGAACATCTCCGAAGTCAGCGACATGTCGATCGAAGATTCAGCGGCGTTTCTTGGTGCGCTCGAGTTGAGTGATCGCGACCAATTGATCGCCGAGCGGGTCATGAAGCAGATCAACGAACGCCTCGGGTTCCTGCTGGATGTCGGCCTCGACTACCTCACCCTGTCGCGCCCTGCTGGCACGTTGGCTGGCGGTGAGGCCCAGCGCATCCGTCTGGCATCGCAGATCGGGTCGGGTCTGGTCGGCACGCTGTACGTTCTCGACGAGCCGTCGATCGGGCTGCACCAGCGCGACAATCGCCGGCTCATCGACACGTTGCTGCGTCTTCGGGACCTCGGCAACACCGTGATCGTCGTCGAGCACGACGAAGACACGATCAACGAAGCCGACTGGATCATCGACATCGGCCCGGGCGCGGGCGAGCACGGCGGCGAGGTCGTCTACGCCGGGCCGGTCAAGGGCATCGGCAAGGCAAAGAACTCAATTACGGGTCAGTACCTCACGGGCAAGAAGAAGATCCCGGTGCCGCAGTCCCGTCGCCCGCGTGGCATGACCGAGGTGGAGATCTTCGGCGCACGCGAGCACAACCTTGCGAACATCGACGTCAAGATCCCGCTCGGCAACTTCGTCGCGGTCACCGGTGTGTCGGGTTCGGGCAAGTCATCGCTCGTTCGCGACATCTTCCTGCCGGTCCTCATGCAAAACATCTACAAGTCGAAGACGCCATCGGGCAAGCACAAGAAGATCACCGGTATCGAGCACCTCGACAAGGTCATCGACATGGATCAGTCGCCGATCGGCCGCACGCCCCGCTCCAACGCAGCCACCTACACCGGTGTGTTCGACAAGATCCGCAAGCTGTTCGCCCAGACGAACGAGTCCAAGGTGCGCGGCTATCAGCCTGGGCGGTTCAGCTTCAACGTCAAGGGTGGTCGCTGCGAGGCTTGCTCTGGTGACGGCACGATCAAGATCGAGATGAACTTCCTGCCCGACGTGTACGTGCCGTGTGAGGTGTGCCACGGGGCCCGGTTCAACCGCGACACGCTCGACATCGAGTTCAAGGGCAAGAACATCGCTGAAATCCTCGACATGCCGGTCGCCGAGGCGGTCAACTTTTTCGTCAACCAGCCGGGAATCGCGCGCTACATGGAAACGCTGATGGATGTGGGTCTCGGCTACGTCCGCCTCGGTCAATCGGCGCCCACGCTGTCAGGCGGCGAAGCGCAGCGCGTCAAGTTGGCCACGGAACTGGCCAAGCGGTCGACCGGCCACACGATCTACTTGCTTGACGAGCCGACCACCGGCCTCCACTTCGAAGATGTCGGACGGCTCCTCACGGTGCTGCAACGACTGGTCGACCAGGGCAACACGGTGCTGGTCATTGAGCACAACCTCGATGTGATCAAGACCGCCGACTGGGTCATCGACCTCGGTCCCAATGGCGGCAACGGCGGCGGCAAGATCGTCGCCGAAGGCACCCCCGAGGACATCGCCAAGGTCAAGAACTCCTACACGGGCCAATTCCTCAAACCCCTGTTGGCCTAACCCTCTGTCGCGGCCGACGAACACCCCGTCTGCTGGTGGCGTTCGTCGGCGCAACCTCCCGGCTGCTTCTCGCGCCGATGAACGCCCTCCAGCACGCGAGGATTTCGTCGGCGGTGTGAAAGGGTGCGTTTGTGACCGAGACGCTTGCGCAGGCCGGGGTCGACCGGGCGGAGCTGCAACGTCGCACCCTGAACTCGTTGCGGCTGGCACAAGTGCCGGGTCAGGCCGCAGTGGCCGGCATGGTCGCGGTGGTCACGTTGTTGGCCAGCGATCTGCTCGGCTCAGACCGCTTGGCGGGAATCGGCAGCGCATCGTTCACGCTCGGCGCCGCGCTCACGATGGTCCCGCTGGCAGCAGTCATGCGCCGCCGCGGCAGACGACCTGGCATGGTCGGCGCGCTGCACATCGGTGCTGCGGGGGCCGCTATCGCTGCCACCGGTGGGCAGCTCAGGTT
>CAXMZV010000107.1:0-9882 GCA_964199985.1 Candidatus Ilumatobacter isfjordensis
CGCTCCCGAGCAACTGCCTCGACAATGTCGACATCAGGCCCGCGAGCCCGGCGTTCTCCAGAATTCCCGACCCGAGCGAGTTCACCACGCTGACGCTGCCGGCCCGGCACGCATCGACGAGTCCGGGGATGCCGAGCGTCGAGCCGGCACGGAGCGCGAGCGGGTCACAGAAACCGGCGTCGACGCGGCGCAATATGACGTGGACCGGAGCCCAGCCACCGACGGTGCGCAGGCCGATCCGACCGTCTCGCAGCTCGAAGTCGGAGCCCTGCACCAGTGGGTAGCCAAGCTGCGCTGCGATCGACGCATGTTCGAACGCGGTCTCTGACAACGACCCCGGCGACAGGATCACGATCGACGGATCGTCCACGCCGACCGGTGCTGCGGCAATCAGCGCTGACCGCAAGGCCAGCACAAACGGCGCCAGCCGCTGGACGCCGGTGTGGCGGAACATCTGCGGGAACACGCGGGACAGCACACGCCGGTTCTCCAGCGCGTACGCCGCTCCCGACGGCGCCTGTGCCCGGTGCCCGAGCGCAAGCCAACTCCCGTCAGTGGCACGAGCGAGATCGGTGCCGAAGACGACCAATTGCTTGTCGCCTGGCAGCCTGATGCCGTCACACGAGCGGAAGAACTGCGGATCGGACAGGATCATCTCGGGCGGGACGATCCCGGAACGAAGCAGCCGGCGGTCGCCGTACAGGTCGGTCAGGACGAGATCGAGCAACTCGGCGCGCTGGACCATCCCTCGTTCGATGCCACTCCATTCAGCACTCGGCAGGACGAACGGGATCGGATCGAGCGTCCAGGGTCGAACAGGCCGCTCGTGGTCGCCAGCGACGTTGTAGGTGACGCCGTCTTGTTCCAGTAGGCGTTGAATCTCGCTCTGCCGCCGGTTCAGCTCGCTGGCGCCAAGCGTCTGATACGCAGCAACCAACCCGGACCAGTGATCGCGGATGCCACCGTCTGCGTGCATCAGTTCGTCGTGGCCGGTATCGAGCGGGCGGTACCCGGCAATCGGGTCGGCTGTCGTTGGTGCGGTCACAGGATCACGGACGGTCAGTCGGTCGCTGGGTGGCGGGATGGCGCCGAAGATCCAGTGTCCGGGCGTACTCACGTTGGACAGTTGCGGTGAGTCGGTCGAGTTCGGCGACATCGGCAGCACCTGGCGTGTGACCGTGCTTGAAGAACCTGCTGCACCGGCGCGCCTCCGCCTCGGCGGCGTTGACCGGGAACGTGTCGTACGAGCGTCCACCGGGGTGCGACACCTCGTAGGTGCAGCCACCGACGGACTTCGAGCTCCAGCGATCGATGAGATCGAACACGAGTGGACCGTGCGCGTCGATGGTCGGATGCAACGCTGACCAGGGCGCCCATGCCTTGAATCGAATACCGGCGACACCGGTGCCTGGCGTGCTGGTTGTGTGCAACGGCACAGGTATGCCGTTGCAGGTCAGGATGTGACGGGCTTCGTTGAATCCTTCGACCAGCACTTGCAGCCGTTCGACCGACGAGTCCACGTATCGGGCGGTGCCCGAACCGGACACTTCTTCGCCAAGGACATGCCAGGGCTCGATTGCGCTGCGCAATTCGAGTCGTACGTCGTCCAGTTCGACTTCACCGACGAGGGGGAAGCGGAACTCGAGGAACGGTTCGAGCCACGCGATGTCGAAGTCGATGTCATGGCGTCGAAGGTCGGCGACGACGTCGTGAATGTCGGCACGGACATACCAGGGCAGGAGGTAGCGGTCGTAGAGATCGGTCCCCCACCGCACGAGCCGACCGGCGTAGGGCTCGTCCCAGAATCGGGCGACAAGCGCTCGAACGAGCAACGACTGCACCAGTGCCATCTGCGGATGTGGCGGCATCTCAAATGCCCGGAGCTCGACGATGCCCAACCGACCGCGATCGCTGTCCGGACTGAAGAGCTTGTCGACACAGAACTCGGACCGGTGGGTGTTGCCCGTGAGATCGACCAACAGGTGCCGCACGAGCCGATCGACCATCCAGGGCGGCACGTCTGGACCTTGTCGTTCCAGCTCGGCGAATGCAATCTCGAGTTCGTAGACCGTGTCGACGCGGCCCTCGTCGACGCGAGGAGCCTGGCTGGTGGGACCGATGAACTGGCCCGAGAACAAGTACGACATCGAGGGGTGGTGCTGCCAGAACGTGACCATGCTCTGCAGCAGGTCGGGTCGGCGCAGCATCGGGCTGTCTGCCGGAGTGGCACCGCCGAGCGTCACGTGGTTGCCGCCACCGGTGCCGGTGTGGCTGCCGTCGAGGGTGAACTTCTCGGTGCCGAGTCGCGTGAGCCTTGCCTCTTCGTACAACGTCTCGATGAGGTGCCGCATCTCGCCCCATGACGAACTGGGCTGCACGTTGACCTCGATCACGCCCGGGTCCGGGGTGACAATCAACGTGGTGAGCCGCGGGTCGCGTGGCAGCGGGTAGCCCTCGATCACGACGGCGAATTCGAGTTCGACGGCAACCGCCTCGACGACACTCAGCAGCTCGACTGCGTGATCGGCGTTTTCGAGCGGTGGAAGAAAGACGCGCATACGGCCGTCGCGGGCCTCGACCGCGACGGCAGTCGGCGCGGCCTCGTGACGTTCGACGATCGTCGCCGGCGACGCCGGCAACGACCCGGGCGCTGGAAGATGATCACGTGCTTCGAACGGCGAACGTTCGAATTCCGTGGGGAGCGGTGCCCACGTCAATGAGTCAAGCGGGAGCCGGAGACCGAGGGGTGAGTCACCAGCGATCAGATACAGGCGCTCGCGTCGCAGGTTCCACGACGTCGTGCGCCACCCGTTGCCGTCAGGCGCGGGATGCAGCGGGAGGACAAATCCGGTCGGGTCGGTCACCGGCCCACGGAGACGTTCGACCAGCCGGACTCGGGCGTCGGGCTCGTCGAGCTGATCGGCGTCGGCGGGTTCGACGTCAGCCGTTGGTGGCTCTCCGCCGGGAAGCCGAGCTTCGCGCCAGACCTGGTCGATCGGATCCTCGAATGCCGAGATGACCCGATCAGCGTCGAGTCCGAAGCGAGCGGCGATCCCGTTCGAGAAACGTCGAGCGTCCTCAACGGTGGCGGTGCCCGGCTTCGCGGGGTCTGCGAGCAGGTCGCCTCGCGTCCACAGTTGCTCGCCGTCATTCCGCCACACGATGCCCATTTGCCAGCGAGGAAGCGGCTCGCCTGGGTACCACTTGCCCTGGCCATACTGGATCAGCCCGCCCGTGGTGAACCTGTCGTGCATGCGCTGAGCCAATTCGTATGCCAGCACCCGCTTGTCGTGGCCGTCGGCCGCGGTGTTCCACTGCGCGCCTTCCATGTCGTCGATGGAGACAAAGGTGGGCTCGCCACCCATCGTCAGCCTGACGTCGCCCGCCTCGAGGCGTTCGTCGACATCCTGACCGAGTTCGTCGATGCGTGCCCATTGTTCCGGTGTGTAGGGCAGGGTGACGCGAGGGTCCTCGCGAATGCGGTGGACGACGTTGGAGAAGTCGAATTCCACCTCGGCGAAGTCGGTTCGGCCGGAAATCGGCGCCGCGGTCGTCGGATGCGGGGTGCATGCCAGCGGGATGTGGCCTTCACCTGCAAACAGACCGGACGTCGGGTCGAGGCCAACCCAGCCCGCACCCGGGATGAACACCTCGGCCCATGCGTGGAGGTCGGTGAAGTCTGCGTCGGGCCCGTCGGCGCCACTCAGTGACGGCTGATCCGACGTCAACTGCACGAGATAACCGGACACGAAACGAGCGGCGAGCCCAAGCCGGCGGAGTGCATCGACGAGCAGCCAGCCCGTGTCGCGACACGACCCGATGCCACGCCTGAGCGTGTCCTCGGGTGTCTGCACACCTGGTTCCATTCGGATCGAATAGGCGATGTCGTTGTAGAGGCGCCGGTTCAACTCGACGAGGAAGTCGGCGATCGCGGTGCCGCTGTCGGGCGCTCGGACACCGGAGAGCCACTTCGTCAGCTCGGGACCAGCTGGGCCGTCGGGCTGGAGGTACGGCTCGAGGTCTTTGGCGAGCTGTGGTTCGTACGCGAAGGGGAATGCCTTGGCCGACTCCTCGACGAAGAAGTCGAACGGATTGATGACCGTGAGGTCGGCAATCAGGTCGACCGTGAGATCGAGCATCTTGGCCGGCTCAGGAAACACCAGCCGGGCCATGAAATTGCCAAACGGATCCTGCTGCCAGTTGACGAAGTGCTCACTCGGCGTGACGCGCAGGCTGTACGCCAGAATCGGTGTCCGACAGTGAGGGGCCGGCCGCAACCGCAACACGTGCGGATGGATCTGAGTGGATCGATCGAAGTGGTATGTCGTGCGATGTTCGATACCGATATGAATGCCCATCGGCACGTCCTATGGATTCGCTCGATGAATGGGCCGGTGCGAGTGATGGTACTGGACACCTTTCGGCACAGCGCGAATCTGGCCGCGACGCTGACCCATCGTCCCGGCTCCAAATCGTACAAGTCCAGAAACAGGGAATCGGTGCCACCGCAGCACTGTTCATCTTGACATGACGATCGTGATCACCAAACGGCAACGGCGCAGCATCGTCGGCACCGCGTTGGCGATCCTCTTCATCGCCGTCGCCGCCGTCAGCCTGTCTGACGGCGACGATGGCGTCCAAGACGCACGTGCGGTGGAAATCGGCATCACCGCCGAGAGCGAGTTGCCACCGCAGCGATTCGAACTCTTCGACGGTGCGAACGCAGCGTTCGAGGACTTCGAGGGGACGCCGCTGGTCATCAACTTCTGGGCCTCGTGGTGCCCTGCTTGCGTCGGCGAGCTCCCAGAATTCCAAGCCGTCCATGAGCAGCGCAGCGACGAGGTCACATTCCTCGGGGTCGCCAACGCCGACATTCGCCCGGCTGCGGTCCGCCTTGCCGACGAGATCGGTCTGACCTATTCATTGGCCGACGACCCAGACGGCGAGCTCTTCCGGAAATTCGGTCTGATCGCCATGCCGAGCACGCTGTTCGTCAGTCCCGACGGTCAGATTCTCGAGGTGTTCGCTGGCCAACTCAACGAGTCGGCGTTGAACGAACGCGTCGACAACCTGGTTGCCGCACCATGATCGAAGCGCCGATCGGCCTCGCGTTTGCAGCCGGGCTCGTCGCGACCGTGAACCCATGCGGATTCGCGATGTTGCCGGCCTACCTCTCGTATTTCATGGGACTCGACGACGATGACGAATTCAACAACCCCGGCCTCGGTCAGGCGCTCAAGGTCGGCGCGATCGTGTCGGTCGGCTTCCTCGTCGTCTTCGGCACGACCGGCCTCCTGATCAATGCTGGCGTCCGTTCCATCATCGACTGGATTCCGTATGTCGCGCTCGCCGTCGGTGTGTTGATGATCATCCTCGGCATCGCGATGTTGCGCGGGCTGGAGATCAACATCGGGTTCCTGAAGACCGGGCGCGGGGCGAGCGCACGCGACAACAAGTCAGTGTTCACCTTCGGAGTCTCGTACGCGCTGGCCTCGCTGTCGTGCACGCTGCCCGTCTTCCTCTCCGTCGTGGTCGGCTCACTCGCCAGCGCAAGTTTTGTCTCCGGTCTGGCGACCTATGTTGCGTACGCCGCTGGAATGTCGGTCGTCTTGATTGCGCTGACGATCGCCGTTGCAATGGCGAAGCTCGGGCTCGTGCGCCGCTTGCGCTCCGCCCTGCCCTACGTCCAACGAGTTTCGGCCGGATTCCTGATCGTCGCTGGCGCATACATCACGTGGTTCTGGTTCGACGACTTGTCGTCCGACGCCGGCGAGCAGAGCCAAGCCGCAGGGATCGTCGATCGATGGTCCGCAACGCTGACGAACTGGATCGGCGACAACTCCGAGCTCGTCGGACTCACACTCGGCGGGATCGTCACGATCACCCTGTTGTCCTCACTCCTGAAGAGATTCGAGCCGGTCGATGACGACATCGATGGCCACCGCACATTCCTGACGTCTGGAGATCGACTGTGAACCACCGCCGACTGACCGCGCTCACCATCGGCCTCGCACTGACCGCTGTTGCCTGTGGGGGGAGCTCGACCGCCAACGAGGAACTGGCCGCGGTCCCGTCCGATGCCCCTTCCGACCCGACGACGGAGCCCGCCCCGGATGTCCCCGCACCAACGATCGACGGCTCAGCTCAGGACGACGCGACGAACGACATCGTCGATGCATCCGGAGACGGAACCGCACTGAGTCTGCCGCTCAGCCAGGCGACCGAACCGTGGCCAACCGACTGGACCAAGCGGACCGTCGGGCTCGATGAGTTCCAGCTCGGCATCGGGGCGGTCGATCCCCGCGATCGCATTCCGCCGATCGACGAGCCGGTCTTCGAGCCGATCGCTTCGGCCGACTGGCTCGACGATCGCGAGCCGGGGGCCCTCGTCCAGTTCGAAGGTGAGACACGGTTCTACCCGCTGTCGATCCTGACTCGCCACGAGATCGTCAACGATCGGTTCGGCGAGGTGCCGGTCGTGATCACGTTCTGCCCCCTCTGCAACACGGCGATCAGTTTCGACGCCCGAGTCGAGGGTCAGACCCTGCGCTTCGGCGTGTCAGGGCTACTACGCAACAGCGATCTCGTGATGTGGGACGACGCGACCACATCGCTTTGGCAGCAGATCACCGGCGAGGCGGTCGTCGGCGACTTCGCCGGAACGCAACTCGATCTCATCCCGACGTCGATCGTGTCGTACGGCGACGTGCTGGAAAACTTCCCGGATGCGGTTTCGCTCTCACGAGACACCGGGTTCGCTATCGAGTACGGTGCCAACCCCTATCGGGCCTACAGCTCGAGCACGTCGCCGTTCCTCTTCGAAGGCGACCCTGATCCGCGCTATCCGGCACTGTCGAGGGTGGTCGGGGTCACGCTCGACGGGAACGAGAAGGCCTACCCGTTCAGCCTGCTGGGCGAGCAGCCAGCGATCAACGACGAACTCGCTGGCACGCCGATCGTCCTGCTGTGGGGAGGCGACACCGCCGATGCCCTCGACGGGGAGTCCGTCGCGGACGGCGACGCGATCGGCAGCGGCATCGCCTACGACCGCCGCGTCGGTGATCAGGTGTTGACATTCTCCGTCGACGACGGCGACCTGTTCACCGATGACCAGACCGGCTCAACGTGGACACTGCTCGGCGTTGCCATCGACGGACCCCTCGAGGGCGAACAGCTTTCGACGGTCACCCATCGCAACGAATTCTGGTTTGCCTGGGCAGCATTCTTTCCCGACGCTCCCGTCGCAGGCGAGTAGCCACCTCGTTTCGACACCGTTCACCCCGTTCCCGGAATGATGCGTCCTCCAGGGGCGGTTGGACGTTCTATGGACCGCGCCGACACCACGACGGATTCGCAGGCGATGAAGGGAGCTGTGCTCGCCGCGACGTTGACCGGCTTGCTCGCATTGGTCACCGTCTGGGCGTTCACTGAGGACACGTCGGTTCAGGATGCGGCGCCAGGTGTCCGCGTCGACTCGCAATCCGCCTACAACCCCGTGACCGCTGGCGAACCGTTGCCAGACGGGTTCCGCCAGCTGCTCCCCCGCGATGCGATCCGCCCGGTGTATGACCCGCAGTTCGTCGACGCGACGGCTGCCGGGTGGTCCACGGGGACCGAGGTCATCGGCGTCACCATTGGCGACGAGGCGAAGGCCTACCCGGTGAGCTTCCTGAGTGGTCGGGAGCTGGTCGTCGACGAGCTCAATGGTGAACCCATACTCGTCAGTTGGTGACCGCTGTGTGCCACGGCGATGGTCCATCGCCGACAAGTCGAAGGTGAGACCCTGGTCTTTGGCGTCCACGGAGCTTTGTGGGGCAATGCGATGACCTGGTGGGATCACGATACGGGCAGCGTGTGGAGCCAACCGCTCGGCGAAGCGATCGCCGGACCGCGTCAGGGGCAGACCGTCGAACTGCTGCCGTCGCAATTCACGACGTGGGGCGCCTGGGTCGAGCAACATCCGCACACGCTGGCGCTCGATGCGCCGGGGCGGCCAAGCGGCTTCGACCTCGGCGAGCTGTACATCGTCGTCGACTTCACTGACGAAGCGCGTGGCTATCCCGTCGAAGAGCTGCGCCGCGTCGGTGTGGTCAACGACGTGGTCGCCGGTTTGGAGATCGCTGTCGTCATCGATCCGGGCGACCCCAATCGATGGATCGTCTTCTCCCGCCGTCTCGACGAGACGATCATCGAACTCGAGATCGTCGGCAACGAGCTGCGCGACCGCGTGACCGGGACGATGTTCGACACCGCGTTGGGCCGAGCGACGGGTAACGGGGAGTTGGCAGGCACGACGCTCGGTCGGATGCCAGCCCTGACGTCGTTCCCTGGCGACTTCGGTACGTTCTGGCCTGACGCCGACGTGTGGGGACCGTGAGCAGCATCGCGCAACCGCTGTGCTCCGCCGACGAGCGATGGGCCGAACTGTCGTCCCGATCGGTGTGGTCGGCGACGGCGATCGTCGCTGTGGCGTGGAGTCTCATTGCCATGAACCGCCTCGGCGGTCTCACCCTCACCGATCCGCGTGCGTTCGTCCGCCTGACAGTCATCGGCATCTGGGGATGGCTGGCGCTCGGCCTCTCCCTGTGGGCCGTTGTTCGCGTGTTCGCCAAAGCTGCGGCGCCTGACGCACCGGTTCGGCCGGTGGTACCACTCGATCGCATGCTGTCCGTAGTCGGTTGGGCGCACACGCCCATCGCGGCGCTCGCGATCGTCGTGTTCATCGCTGCTGGTGCGCTGCAGCTCCTCGGCCCCGGTCTCGTTGTCGCGACCGTCGTCTTCGCACTGTTCATACCGTTCGCATTGGTGACCGGCGTTCGTCATGTCGCGGGCTCATCGGTCATGCGGGCAATTGCGATGATTGCCATCCCCTATGCCGTCTGGATACTCGTCATCGTCCGCCACGCACTCGACTCCATTCAGCACCTCCTCTGAGCTGGACGCTGTTCACGCGCACTTCATCGCGACGCGACGGCGAGGGGTCGGGGCGGGGTGGGGAGATTCGAACTCCCGGCCTCCGCCGTGCCGCTGCGTTCTGCGTCACCACAGACACCGTTGTTCGCACCTTGTCGTGACACATAGCTGGGTGATCCAGTGCATGTCGTCTTGCAGTGATTCTCCATCGACCAACATTTTCCTCAAGGTCAGGCGAAGTCGTGCCGATGACGGCTTATCGGAACTTCCCACGAACACCGTCACGTCGCTGACGTAGAGACGCTCGAACGTGCATGCGCCGGTGATCGGGATGCGATCGCAGAGTTGTGGCGCATCTATCAGCCGCAGGTTTTGCGTCTGCTGTTCGCCAAGCGCGCGGTGTCGCCCGAGGATGTGGCGAGCCAAGTGTGGGTTGATGTCTGCCGGTCCCTCGAACGGTTCACCGGCGACGGGACCGACTTCAGACGGTGGATCTTTACCGTGGCGAGTCGACGAAGCATCGATGGGCACCGTCGCGCGAAGCGGCACAACGTCGTCAGCATTGAAGCCGGCAATGAGCAGGTCGTGGAGCGCAGCACCGATGCGGCATTCGAGGCGAGCGATTCGCTTGGACGGGCGCTCGCCATCGTGCGTCAACTCTCACCGTCGGCCGCCGAGGCGGTCATGTTGCGGGTGGTCTACGACCTTCCGGTCGGCGAGGTGTCAAAGATCACGGGCCGCAGCGAAGGCGCCGTCCGTGTGCTCGTTCATCGCGGGCTCGGCCGCCTGAGGGAGCTCGTCGTCGAGGATCAGGACGAGCCGTGCTCAAAGATTTTCGCTGAAGATGTAACACAGGACGGGTTCCCTGCGTTCACATGACATGAACGGTGACGATTCCCTCGACGCACTCTTCGACGAACTGCGCCAACCGGCGACGGCCTCGGAGTTGGCGGGCGAATCCAACGCGGT
>CAXMZV010000108.1:0-9818 GCA_964199985.1 Candidatus Ilumatobacter isfjordensis
CATCGAGGCGGCGCACCCGTCTGGCCGACCGACCCATCCGTCACTGCTCGACCCGACACATCAGCTCGACGCACTGTTCGGTGTCGTGAACATCCCGAACGTGATCTGGATCGACGAACAGGGCATAATCGTCCGACCACCCGAACCCGGTTGGCCAGGCGGCCGACAGGAGTTTCCCAAGGAGATGCTTGCCGGTATGCCGGATCTGGGCCGTGCTCCGGGCGCTCCCGAAGAGCCGGATGACGGGCCCGGAATGTGGGCCGTGCTCGGCTCGGGCCAGGATCGGCTCTCGTATCCCGATGCGATCCGCGACTGGGTCGCCAACGGTGCGGACAGCCCGTTCGCGATGTCGCCGAGCGATGTGGTTGCCGCCTCGCAACCACGCGACGCAGCGATGTCGGAAGGCGCCGCGCACTTCGAGTTGGCCAACCACCTCTGGCGGGCCGGCAACCGCGATGCTGCGATCGGACACTTCAACGCGTGCCACCGTCTGCAGCCCGACAACTGGACCTACCGCCGCCAGGCCTGGTCGCTGGTGGGGAACGATCGCGTGGGCGGCGACTACGGACGGTTCGTGCAAGGACCTGTCGTCGGCGAAGAGGACGATTGGCCGTTCGAATCCGACTTTCGCTCCGAAGTGTCGTCACGCGCTGTCGGGTCGTATTACCCCAGCACGCTCTGAGCGATCAGCGGTTGAGGTCGCGCCGGCAGGTGATGATCAGGAACCGCTGATAGAGGCCAGCGGGGAGCCGCGACGCGATGTCGAACAACTTCGCGTCGGGTCCGATCAGAGCGCGGCGACGATTTCGTTCGACCGCCTTCAGGATCTGACGAGCCGCCTTCTCGGGGCTGCTGATCGCGAGCTTGTCGAACTCGTTCTGCATGTCGGCAGGGTCCTGTCCGATGGCACGAACGGTGTCGTCTCGACGCCCGCTGTTCACGATGTTGGTCTTGATGCCGCCGGGATGGATCGTGGTGACCGAGACGTTCGATCCCTCGATCTCCAACTCCATGCGGAGCGCGTCGGTGAACCCGCGCACCGCGAACTTGGCGGCGTTGTATGCGGACTGCCCGGGAATGCTGACGAGGCCGAACACGCTCGAGATGTTGACCACGTGGCCCTCGTCGGCCGCGCGGAGATGCGGCAGGAACGCTTGCGTGCCGTGTACGACGCCCCAAAAGTCGATGTCCATCACCCACTTGAAGTCGTCGATCGACTGCTCGGCAGCGGTGGCGGCCAGGTTGACGCCAGCGTTATTGACGATCATGTTCACCGCGCCGTGCTCGTCGGCCACCTTGTCGGCCCAGGCAAACACGGCCGCACGGTCGGCGACGTCGACCTCAGCGGAGGTGACCTTGATCCCGTGACCCTCACAGAGGCCGACGGTCTCGGCGAGTCCGACCGCATCGAGGTCGGCGAGCGCAAGGTGTGCGCCGCGCGATGCCAGGTCGACCGCCAAGGCGCGGCCGATGCCCGATGCTGCACCGGTGATCGCCACGACACGTTCGTTGAAGTTCTTCATCGGATCAGCCTGCCAGACAGTCCCGACCCCGAAGCAACTGAGTCAGGCGACGTGCTGGGTTGGCGCGAGGTCGCGGGCCGGGCGGCCATCGAGGTGGACGCCAGCAATCATGCAGCGGACGCTGCCGCCCGCCAGTTCGATGGTGGGCACGTTGAGCGGAAGGATCGAGCAGCTCCGGGAGATCACATCGCGCTGCTCGACAGTGAGGCTGTCGTACGCCCGCGTCGACAGAGCCAGGACTCGACCTGCCCGGCCTTGCAGTTCGATCGCGTTTCCAGCGAAGTCGCGAATCTGGGCATGAGTCAGGCCGATCACGCTGCGCCCAGGGGAGGTCAGTCGCTCGATCACCTGTCGGCGTCGTTCGGAGTCAGCGATCATGTCGAGGCCGACCATGGCGAATTCGGTGGCGATGCACATCATGACGTTCGTGTGGTACACCGGGACACCAGTTGCGTCAGCAGCGTCGAACGCCATGGGCTCATATCCGAAGTTGGTGCAGAAGCGCTCCAAGGCCACCGGGTTCGCCCGATTCGAGCGAGCGGTGTAGGCAACGCGAGTCAGATGGTCGAGCACCATGGCACCCGTGCCCTCAAGAAACACGTCATCGTGTTCGAGCCCGGAATAGTCGATGACGTCTTGCACGCGGTAGTGCCGCTTGAGTGTCTCGATGACATCGGGGCGGCGTTCGGTGCGGCGGCTGGGGGAGTACATCGGGTACATCGCGACGTGCCCACCGGCGTGTGTCGAGAACCAGTTGTTCGGGAACACGCTGTCGGGGCGATCGGCGTCGGCGTCATCGAACAGGTGCACCTCGACGCCAGCGTCCTGCAGTGCGTGTGCAACGGCGGTTACCTCGTCGTATGCGTCGGCGGCGAGCGCGTCGGCGGATCGCCGATCGTCGAGCGACTGGAAGCTGTTGTCGCCGGCCGTTGCCGGGTTGGGCGCAAAATGGTGCGGTCGAACCAACACGACCGACGACGGGGCTTGCATCGACACGTCAGACCGCCACGAGTACGTCTGCGACGAGGCCGAACAGGTTCTTGGGGTCGTCGGGGTCAGCGATCAAGTCAACGGTCTTGTAGAAGCCGGTGCCGTTGACGGCGTCGCGGACATACCGCAGCGCGGCGAAGTCCTCGATGGCGAAGCCGACCGAGTCGAAGATGGTGATCTGGTCATCCGCGGTACGGCCCGGGGCGTGGTCGCTGACCACTTCCCACAGTTCGGTGATCGGGAAGTCGCCAGGCATCTGTTGGATCTCGCCTTCGATGAAGGTCTGCTCGGGGAACTCGACGAACACGTCGCCGCGAGTGAGGATCGCGGCGTCGAGTTCGGTCTTGCCGGGACAGTCGCCACCGATGGCATTGATGTGCACGCCGGGCGCCATCACGTCGAGCATGTCGGCGGTGAGGATGGTCGCGTTGGTTTTGTCTGCGGTGCAGGTCGTGACGATGTCAGCGCCGCGGACAGCATCGAGCGCGCTCGAGGCGACGTGGATATGGAATCCGAGGGGCGTTGCGTTGCGCACGAATTTGTCCATCGCTGCCGGATCGGTGTCCCAGATCCGCAGGGTGTCGATGCCCAGGGCTGCGCGCATACCAAGTGCCTGGAACTCGCTCTGGGTTCCGGTGCCGATGAGCGCAAGTGTCTGTGCACTCGATCGAGCGAGGTGCTTTGCCGCCATTGCCGACGTGGCCGCGGTGCGCAGCGCGGTGAGCAGTGTCATCTCGGACCAGAACGTCGGGTACCCGGTTGCAACGTCGGAGAGGACACCGAAGGCGGTGACCGTCTGATAGCCGCTGAAGGGGTTTGATGGGTGCCCGTTCACATACTTGAAGCCGTATTCGACGCCGTCGCTCGTCGGCATCAGTTCGATCACCCCGACCTCGGAGTGGCTGGCGACGCGCGGCGTTTTGTCGAAGCTCGGCCACCGCCGGAAGTCGTCTTCGAGGTAATCGATCATGCCGGCGATGATCTGTTCGACGCCACGCTCAGCAGCCCAGCGAGTCATGTGTTGCACGTCGACGAAACGAACGGTGGTGTCGGCCATGTCTCCACCGTACGACTGAGCAATGTGGAGGCGCCATGCCCAGAACGGAGCATTGTGTGTACCGGAGTGCACAGTTTGTGGCCAACAGATGTACGGTTTGTGCATGCAGGAGCTGGACGAACTCGATCAACGTCTGCTGTCAGCGCTGCGCGCTGACGGGCGTGAACCGGTCGCGACCTTGGCGAGACGGCTGGGCGTCACTCGAGCAACGGTGAACAGCCGGCTTGATCGGCTCGTGCAATCCGGCACCGTGCTCGGCTTCACCGTGCGAGTCCGCGAGGAGCATGACCCGAGGTCCGTCCGAGCGATCTCACTGATCGAAGTGGAGGGGCGGACGACCGATGACGTGATCAAGAAGCTCCGTGGCTTTCCGGAGATTCACTCCCTCCACACAACAAACGGGGGCTGGGATCTCGTTGCCGAGGTGCGCACCGTGTCACTCGGAAACTTCGACCGCGTCCTGGGCCAGATTCGTGCCGTCGACGGTGTCGTCAACAGCGAGACGAGCCTGCTGTTGAGCTCGGTTCTGCGCTGAGATACGGTCGTTTCGTGGCGAAGGACCCCGACGTCTTTCGAGCGGCCGAGGCCGCTCTGTGGGCATCATTCGGGCTCGCCGGCAGTTCATCTGGGGCGAAGACGACCCGTTGGGAGGCGCAGCAGTTGCCCAGGAATTCGCGGCGCTGTTCAGAGACGCGGAGCTTGAGGTGCTTCCGTCGACCGGGCACGCGCCGTGGATCGACGAACCCGAGTTGTGTGCGACGTTGGCAACGAGATTTCTCGGCGCCGACCGGTCGCTCTGATCAGCCCGACCGTTCGTTCCACAGCTCCAGGCCGGCCTCGATGCGCTTGATTGTCGTTTCCATGACCGCCACCCGCGCGAACCTCTTCTGATCTGCCGGGATGACGTCCCAGGGTGCGGCGGCGTGATCGGTTCGATCGAACATTTCCTCGGCGGCTTCGTCGTAGGCATCGCGCTTGTCCCGGTTACGCCAGTCCTCGTCAGTGAGCTTCCACTGGCGCAGCGGATCCTCGGCGCGGCTGTTGAACCGAGACAGCTGTTCATCCGGGCTGACGTGCATCCAGAACTTCACGAGGATCACGCCCTCGCCGACGAGGCCGCGTTCGAAGTTGACGATTTCGTCGTAGGCCCGCGTCCACTCGGTCCGTGAGGCGAATCCTTCGATGCGTTCGACCAGCACCCGGCCGTACCAGCTCCGGTCGAACACGCACATGCCACCCTTTCCGGGCGCCTTCGCCCAGAAGCGCCAGAGAAAGTGGTGACGGAGTTCGCGCTCACTCGGAGCGGCATAGCTGTAGACGCTGTAGTGGCGAGGGTCGAGCCGCTCGACCACCCGCCTGATCGCACCGCCCTTGCCGCCGGCATCGGACCCTTCCATGACGATCAGAAGGCCCGGGCCGACCCTGCCCCGGCCTTTGCCAGACCCCTTTCCAGACCGGGGAAGCTGACCGCCAAGCTCGAGACGCAGTTCGAGAAACCGTTGCTGCGCTGCGGCGAGCCGAGTCTCATACTCGTCTTTGCCAATCGAACTGGTGATGTCGATCTTGTCGAGTCGCGTCATGGCCCCACAGTACCGATCCCGCATCGACGGCCTGCAGAGCAGTACGTTGAGCTTCCTCATGTTCGTGAAAATCTGCGGCATCACCAACGAAGACGACGCACTGCTGTCGGTGGCGATGGGCGCTGACGCGGTCGGGTTCATCTTTGCGCCGTCGACGCGTCAGGTCGCGCCGCAGAAGGTCTACGACATCACGCGCCGCCTCCCACCGGAGATTCTCACCGTCGGCGTCTTCCGCAACGAACTCCCATCGCGGGTGGTCGAGTTGGCGCACAGGGCAGGCGTCAAAGCGGTGCAGCTCCACGGCCGCGAGACGCCGGAGCAAGCACGCGAGATCGCTGGCCACTTCCGCTGGGTGATCAAGGCGTTCGGCTCCGACGACGAGAACCTGCCCAAGGCCGACACCTACGGCACCGACATGATCTTGGTCGACGCACCGAGCCCCGGCGGCGGCAAGGTGTTCGACTGGTCGATCGCCGGTGACGCCCCGGACTCGATGAAGCTGATCCTCGCGGGCGGCCTCACGCCAGACAACGTCGATGCAGCGGTGCAAGAGGTCCAGCCGTGGGGTGTTGATGTGGCGAGTGGCGTCGAGAAGTCACCAGGCAAGAAGGACCCGATCAAGGTGAAGCGCTTTGTCGAAAACGCGAAGGCGCATGCCCCCGAGCAGTACCGGGGCGATGACAATCTGCCGTATGACTGGGACGTCGAGTAGTTACCCTTTGTTGCCAATGAGCACCAATCCGGACACATTGTCGGCGCCCCCGGACAGCACAGGTCGTTTCGGCGACTTCGGCGGCCGCTTCGTTCCCGAAACGCTGGTACCGGCGTGCCAGGAACTCGAGGGTGCCTTCAACGAGGCCTGGACGGATCCATCGTTCCGTGCCGAACTCGATGAAGTGCACCGCCTGTATTCCGGTCGGCCGTCGATCATGACCGAGTGCAAGAACCTGAGCGCTCAGCTCGGCATCCGACTCATCCTGAAGCGTGAGGACCTCAATCACACGGGCTCGCACAAGATCAACAACGTGATCGGCCAGACGCTGCTCGCCAAGCGCATGGGCAAGAAGCGCATCGTCGCCGACACCGGTGCGGGCCAGCACGGTGTCGCCAGCGCCACTGCTGCGGCGCTCATGGGCCTCGAGTGCAAGGTGTACATGGGCGCCGTCGACGTCGAACGTCAGGCGCTCAACGTGTTTCGGATGAAACTGCTCGGTTCCGAGGTCGAATCTGTCCACAGCGGCAGCCGCACGCTGAAAGACGCCGTCAACGAAGCGATGCGCCACTGGGTCGCGAATGTCGGTGACACGCACTTCTGCCTGGGTTCCGTCGTCGGGCCGCACCCGTACCCGTACATGGTGCGTCAGTTCCAATCGATCATCGGCGACGAAGCGCATATCCAGATCAGCGAGCTCACGGGCGGAATGCCCGACGTGGTGGTGGCGTGCGTCGGCGGTGGCTCGAACGCGATGGGCATCTTCAGCGGGTTCGTCGACGAACCGGACGTTCGGCTGGTCGGCGTCGAGCCAGCGGGCGGCGCAGCAATTGGCAAGGGTGTTCCGGGGGTCGTTCACGGCATGCGCAGCAACCTGCTGCAGGACGAGTACGGCCAGGTCGAGGAGGCTGTGTCGATCTCGGCGGGCCTCGACTATCCGGGCGTCGGCCCCGAGCACTCGTACCTTGCCGACATTGGGCGGGCCGACTACCCGAGTGTCACCGACGATGAAGTCATCGCTGGGTTCCGGCTGCTGTCGGAAACCGAAGGCATCATCCCCGCGCTCGAGTGTGCACACGCCGTGGCATGGATCTCGCGTGAGGCCCCGAAGATGCAGGGCCGGACGGTGCTGATGAATCTGTCCGGACGCGGCGACAAGGACGTCGCTCAGATGATGGACATTCTCGCCGACGCGGACGGGAACGTCTGATGCCCGGTCGCCTCGAAACCGAGTTTCGTGCCAAGCGCGCAGCTGGCCGGAAGCTCCTCGTGCCATACATCACCGGTGGGTATCCCGGTTGGCAGGATGCGATTCGTGCTTGTGCTGCCAACGGTGCCGACGCTGTCGAGATCGGTATCCCGTTCTCCGACCCGGTCATGGATGGCCCGGTCATCCAGCAGGCGTCGCAGGCTGCCCTGGAGGCCGGAGTGACACCCCAGTCGGTGCTCGATGAGGTGCCAGGCCTCGACATCGAGATCCCCCTTGCCGTGATGACGTACTACAACCTGGTGCATCACCCCGGACCCGAACGATTTGCGGCCAATCTGGCGCGTGCGGGCATTGCCGCGGCCATCTTGCCCGACCTGCCGCTCGAAGAGTCCGACCCGTGGTGTGAGGCTGCAGCAGCTCACGACATCGAGGCGATCATGCTCGCCGCTCCGACGGCCCCGGACGAGCGGCTGCCGCTGGTGGCTGAGCGGGCGCGTGGATTCATCTACTCGGTGGGCCTGCTCGGAGTGACGGGTGAACGGTCGTCACTTGCTGAGACAGCAACCGACTTGGCGGCACGTTTGAAGGCAATCACCGACAAGCCGGTACTCGTCGGCGTGGGCGTGTCGAACGCCGAGCAGGCCTACCAGGCCACCCGAGTCGCCGACGGCGTGATCCAAGGCGCATCCGTGGTCCGCCGGCTCATGGAGTCTGGGCCGGACAGCGTCGGCGAGTACGTCGCCGAAGTCCGAGCCGCCATCGACGCCGAGTAGCTGAACGCGTCCAGCGACGACGTGCCAGTGTCGGGGCAGCGACGGACCCGCCGCAGCCTGGTGAGCCACCGATGACCTGATTGTGGCTGGCAGACTGGCCCCGTGAATGATTCGGTGTACGACTACATCATTGTTGGCGGCGGATCCGCCGGGTGCGCGCTCGCGAACCGACTCAGTGCCGATCCGACCAACGAGGTGTTGGTTATCGAAGCCGGCCGACGTGACTGGAAGTGGGATGTCTTCATCCACATGCCCGCCGCGCTCGCGTTCCCGATCGGGAGCCGGTTCTATGACTGGAAGTACGAGTCCGAGCCCGAGCCGTTCATGGACGGCCGGAAGGTCTACCACGCCCGCGGCAAGGTGCTCGGCGGGTCGAGCAGCATCAACGGGATGATCTTCCAGCGGGGAAACCCGATGGACTACGACAAGTGGGGCGCGATGCCCGGCCTCGAGCAATGGGACTGGGCACATTGCCTGCCGTATTTCAAGCGCATGGAGACCTGTCTCGCAGGCGAAGAGGCCGACCATCCCGGGCTCCGGAATGACGACGGCCCACTGATCCTCGAACGTGGGCCAGCGGACAACCCACTGTTCGACGCGTGGCTCGCTGCCGGTGTCGAAGCCGGCTTCAATCGCACCGATGATGTCAACGGCTATCGACAGGAGGGATTCGCTCCGTTCGACAAGAACGTCGTGCGTGGCCGCCGTCTCAGCGCCGCTCGTGCATACCTCCACCCCGTGCTCGACCGCCCGAATCTGACTGTGATGACGCGGGCACAGGTCAACAAAGTGCTGTTCGACGATCCGGAGCAGCCGCAACGCGCGACGGGCGTCGAGGTCCGCAAGCTCGGCGCCGGCGGCATGTTCGGACGCGGGATCTCGACCATCGAGGGCCGCGAAGTGGTGCTGTGCGGGGGAGCGTTCAACAGTCCGCAATTGCTGCAGCTGTCCGGTGTCGGCGATCGCAAGCACCTCGAATCGCTGGGCATTCCCGTCGTGGCCGACGTTCCCGGGGTCGGCGAGAACCTGCAGGACCACCTCGAGGTCTACATCCAGTACGAGTCCAAGGAGCCGGTGTCGATTCAGCCGCACCTCGCGCACTGGAAGAAGCCGTGGATCGGTCTGCAGTGGCTGTTCCGGCGCGGACCGGGCTCGTCGAATCACTTCGAAGCCGGCGCGTTCGTCAAGAGCAATCCGAACGAGTCCTATCCGAACTTGATGTTCCACTTCTTGCCGATCGCGATTCGCTACGACGGATCGTCACCAAGCAGGCCCGACGGCAGCAACGCGAAGATCGAGCACGGCTACCAGGTCCATGTCGGGCCGATGTATTCCGACGCTCGGGGCACGGTGAAGATCACGTCGCGCGACGCATCGAAGCACCCTGCGGTGCAGTTCAACTACCTCAGCACTGAACAAGATCGGCGGGAGTGGATCGAAGCGGTGCGGACGGCGCGAAAGATCCTCACGCAGCCGGCGTTCGAGCCGCTCAACGCCGGTGAGATCTCACCCGGTCCTGCCGTCGAGACCGACGAGGAGATCATGGCCTGGGTGGCCAGAGATTCCGAGACCGCACTGCACCCGTCGTGTACGACCAAGATCGGTGCACAGAGCGATCCCATGGCCGTGCTCGACCCGTTGACCATGAAGGTCTGGGGCACTGAAGGTCTCCGTGTCGCCGATGCGGGCTGCATGCCGAACGTGAGCAACGGCAACACGTACGCGCCGACGATGATGATCGCCGAGAAGGCGGCCGACCTGATCCTCGGCAACGATCCGCTGCCGCCTGACCACACGGAGGTGTACCGCAGCGACGTTGTCGAGGGCGGGCGTCGATGAGCGATCCCACCCAGGCGCAGCCGAACATTCTACTGATCATGGCCGACCAGCTGTCGGCGCCGTTCCTGTCTTTCCACGGTGGTCCGGCCAAGACACCGAACATCGACCGGCTTGCTGCGTCAGGCGTCAACTTC